>JAOAAR010000189.1 GCA_026418755.1 Planctomycetota bacterium | reverse complement strand
CAATTGTGCCCATCTGCCGTTTCCGTCCATTATTATACCGACTCTCATAGCGGTCCGCCCTCATTCAATTCTGTTTCCCTTTCGTTCTAATAATCGCATCCCGCCCCATCCCCACAGAGACCATCTCGATTGGCGTTCCAAGATATCTTTCGATAAAACGGAGATACTGACGAGCCTCTTTCGGGAGAGCGTTCAAGCGTCTTGCGCTATTTATAGGTTCATCCCAGCCGTCCAATTCCTCATAGAGGGGTTTCAAAGTTTCAAAGTCAGAAATCAAAGTAGGGAAAGTGTCTGTTCTTTTTCCGTCAATCTCGTAAGCGACGGCGACTTTGAGGGGGCTCATTCCTGTCAGAACATCCATCTTTGTTATGATGAGTCCGTCCACTCCGTTGAGTAAGGATGCATATTTTGCAGCGACGAGGTCAAGCCAGCCACATCTTCTTGGTCTTGCTGTCGTTGCCCCAAATTCGCCACCTACGGCACGCAGTCTCTTCCCTATTTCGCCGCTCTCTTCAGTAGGAAACGGACCTTCCCCGACACGAGTCGTATATGCTTTAAGCACGCCGAGGACTTTCACCGCTCTCCTTAAAGGAACCCCTGTGCCGGCGGATATTCCCCAGACTCCCGTCTGGCTTGAAGTGACGAAAGGATATGTGCCGAAGTCAATGTCCAAAAGTGCGCCCTGTGCGCCTTCAAAGAGAACCTTTTTTCGCGATGCGAGTGCTTTGCGCAGGAGAGTTGCGGTATCTGTGACGAATGGGCGCAGCATCTGCCCGTAACGATGAAGCCAATCCAGCAGTTCGCTCTCGTTGATAGTACCAAGTCTGTAGGCGGAGAAAAGCGCACTTTTCTCCTTAATACTTGAAAGAAGCCTTTTACGAGCGAAACTGCTGTTTCGGGAGGCTTCAACCAGGTCTGCAGCGCGCAACCCAGAACGGGACGCCTTATCGGCATAAGCAAGCCCTATTCCGCGCTTCGTAGTACCAATAGGCGTCGCATCCAAAGCCTCCTTTGCCCCATCAAGAGTTTTATGAAAAGGGAGAACAATATGAGTCCGCTCACTCACGAAGAGCCTGTTTGAGACATCCACCCCTACAGTATTCAACTGCTCTATTTCAGCAAAAAACTGTTCAGGGTCTAAGACGACCCCGTTACCGATAATTCCTTTCACATTCTCACGCAGAAGTCCTGTAGGGAGAAGATGAAAGACGAATTCTTTACCGTTGTTAAGGATGACAGTGTGTCCTGCGTTGGCGCCTCCGTTAAAGCGGACGCAGTAGTCACAGTCTTCGCTTAAGACATCAACAATTTTTCCTTTCCCTTCGTCTCCCCATTGAAGCCCGACAACCGCAAGTGACCCTGCCAAACTCCTTCTCCTTTTTCCAATAACGGAGAAGATTCTATACAAAATGGTGGTGATTGCAAGAACCCTTTTCCTCTGAAGCAATTCCGGCACCTTAAGGGCATTTGAAGTACCGTTTTCACTTATAAGAAGAGAAGACTCATACTTCTGACAGTGACAAATCGAAACGGATGTTGCTACTTCGCTCCCTTGCGCTATTAAGTAAAGGCTTTTCTCATAATCTTCCTTGTGCGCGTCCTGGGCAGCGCCTCGACGAACTCTACGATACGCGGAACTTTGTAACTTTCCACTTTGTTCCTGATGAAATCTATCATTTCGTTCTCTGTGGCTTTCGCTCCTCTTTTTAACCCAATTACCGCCTTAACCTCACTGTTTTTTGGAGGCTTCTTCCGCTTTTTTCTTCTCTTCTTCTGCCTTTTTCTTCGCCTCCGCCGCCTTGCGTGGCATTATCACCGCCTTCGCCTGCTTCACATACTGGACGATTTGGCGCTTTGCAGGACAGACATAGGTACAGCAGCCGCACTCAATACAATCTAACACATTTTCGCGCTCAGCGGTATCCCAGTCTTGTGCCTCTCCAGCGATGCTGATTGCCGACGGAACGAGCCCGATGATGCAGACATCTACACATCTGCCGCATCTGATACAAGGTCCTTGCTCCGGAGTCTCAACCTCTTCTAACACCAGAACGCCACTCGTTCCCTTTATCACGGGCACTTCATCCGTCCACTGCGCCAGCCCCATCATTGGACCACCGAGGATGAGTTTCCGCGCTGACGGCTTGATTCTGCATAGAGCGAGCAACTCTTTCAGAGGGGTTCCGATACGGCAGAGGAGGTTTTTGGGGGTTTCAACCCCTTCGCCCGTGACGGTGACGACACGCTCGATAAGGGGTATATTCGACTTGCAAGCCTGATAGGCGGCGTAGCAAGTGCCGACATTCTGGACGAGGCAGCCGACATCCATTGGCAGTCCTGGAGGGGGAGGCACTTCGCGTCCTGTTAACGCCTTTATAAGTTGCTTTTCAGCCCCTTGCGGGTATTTCACTTTCAACTGAATCACCTCGAAGTTAAGGTTTTTAGACGCAACCCTCTCGCGCATCAGTTTGACAGCATCGGGTTTGTTCGCTTCAATTGCGACAACTATCCGTTTGGCGTTGACAGCGCGGGCAAGTAGTTTTACACCTTCGAGAATCTCATCTGGTTTTTCGAGCATCAGCCTGTAATCCGAAGTGAGATAAGGTTCGCATTCGACTCCGTTTGCGATGAAGGTGTCAATCGGCTTATTTGGAGGAGGAGAGATTTTGACATGAGTAGGGAATGTTGCGCCGCCCATACCGACAAGTCCGCATTCCTTAACCGCACTCTTAATCTCCTCCGTAGACATTGCGTTTATATCGCGCTCAACATTCACACCGTCTGCCCATGTCTCATTGAAATCGTTCTCAATCACAACCGCCGGGACTTCAGCACCAAAAATGTTGGGAACGGGTATTATCTCAAGCACCTTGCCTGACACAGATGAATGGACAGGAGAAGAAACAAACCCCGTAGGTTCACCTATTTTCTCTCCCTTTTTTACGGTGCTCCCTGGCTTGACAATAGGGTTGGTAGGAGCACCCAGATGCTGCTGGAGAGGAATACGGACGACCTTCGGAGGCGGCATCACTTCTATAGAACTATTCGCGCTCAACTCCTTCTTTTCGGGCGGATGGACACCTCCCTTAAAACTCTTCACCGAGATAGCCATCTTGCTCCTCCTTCCTACCTCTCTTCTTCAATGCGCTTGTTGAGATAGAGTTCAATCTTATGCTTATCGCGGAACTTTTTGTCGAGTGTAGCCACATCCTCCTGCCGTAAGTCAGTCACCTCAAACTCCTTCACTAGATAAGGTCTCACTTCATCAAGGGATAATTTACCAGGCTCTTTTTTGTCTTTAAGTCTTATTATGAAGTATCCCATGCTGTCGCAGGCAACAGGATTGGCAACTTCTCCGATTTTCATCTTCTCGAGAGGTTTTTGGACAGCCTGGTCCCATTCATCTAAAGCACGATAACCGCGGTCAAAATCAGTTTTCATCCATCCTGTTGCCTCTTCTTGGGCAACTTTTTCCATTTTTTCACCTTCTCTCAACCGTCTGACCACTTCTTCCGCCCATGCTTTCTCGTCTGCCTTTTCAAGAATTTCTTTCTTCTTCTGCATCCTATCCTTGTCCAGTTGTAACTTCGCTTTCTCCGCATCGTCCTTTGCTTCCTTCAATTTCTTCTCTATATCGGCAAGATAGTCTTTTATCTCACTTAACTTCTCTTTCTTGTTCAGACGGATTATCTCGACACAATAGAAAGTTCTGTCTTTCGGATACCGCTTCTCAAACTCCTCCTTTATAAACTCTTCGGTGAGTCTGTAATAACGTCCCACTTTTTTGACCAGAAGTTCTACTTCCATCTCTCGTTTTGCGAGAAGTTTCCACTTCTCAAACGACAGGTCAATCCGTTTGAGATAGTCCTCAAACTGCTTTTTGAATAGAGGATTTGCGTTTATCTCGGCAAGTTGCTTTTGAAGTTCACCTTCGAGTTCTTCATCTTTCACTTCAAGTTTAAGATTCTCTGCTTCCTTCATCCATAGAAGAAAAGAGATATAGCCATCCAGAAGCATGCTCATCTGCCTGAAGCAGTACTTAAAGAGATAATCCACATACTCGTCCTTCTTGATAAAAGTGTCATCTATTCTGGCGACAGCATCTTGGGGAACAGGTAGTGAAGGTTGCGCTGGCGGCTCGGCGGGGGGTGCCGGTGGTGGCTCGTTTTGAGCAAAAAGAAATGCGAGCGCAATAACTGTCACAAAAACCAGTACAAGTCTCTTCATTCTTCTACCCTCCTCTCTTTGGCATGCGTTTTCATCCTTTCTTCCATCTCTTTCAATGCGGTAATCAACTGCTGCGGAGAAAGCATCCCTGCCTCCAGCATAACGACTCCGAGGAGTTTATGC
>JAOAAR010000188.1 GCA_026418755.1 Planctomycetota bacterium | reverse complement strand
AGATGTGTATAAGAGACAGAATATAGAGTAGTGATTTCTTTCTCTCGCTATCTGTCGCTGTATTCATTTTTGGCGCTTGCTCGAAATCTGTGAAGCGGTTTTTATTTACACTGACAACTTACTATAATGGTAGAGGAAGGCTGTTCGATTTTTAATGTGGAGATGAGTATTTGACGGCGTATGATTTTATGTATATGGCTCTATTGATTCTTCTTTTTCCGCTACTTTTGTGGGATAAGAGACTGCGGCGCGGTTTTTTTTATTCCTTAAGCCGCTCTTTTGAGAGCAGAAGAAGGAGGGATGGGCGAGGTTCTTCTACTGTGATTGTGCACTCTGTTTCGGTGGGGGAAGTGAACGCCGCTCTTCCGCTCGTCAGGGCGTTAGAGAGAGAAGGGTTTGATGTGTTGGTCAGTACTGCGACGGAGCGTGGTTTTGCAACTGTTATCAAGAGTGGATTGTCTCCTGTTTCTGCACCGCTTGATTTCTCTTTCACAGTTCGTTCTTTTTTGAGGGAGTATAAGCCGGTTGCGCTCATTCTGATAGAATTGGAGATGTGGCCCAATCTGCTCTTCTGGGCGTACTCTTTTGGCATTCCTGTGGTGGTCGTCAATGGGCGCATATCATCCGAAAGTTTTAGGAACTATATCGCTTTCCGTTCGGTTGTTGCCTCTATTCTTAGAAGAGTCTCTCTGGTTTTATGTCAGAACAATCTGTATGTGGAGCGGTTTGTCGCGTTAGGGGCTGATAAGGGAAAAGTTTTTATGGGGGGGAATCTTAAGTACGATTCGTCTCCGAGGAGGGTGACGGAAGAGGAGCGGAAAAAGGTTCGAGAGGAGTTGAGTGTAGGAGATGATGAGTTTCTTCTGATTGGGGGTAGTACATATCTTGTGGAGGAGAAGGCTCTTTTAGATGTTTTTGTTTCGTTAAGAGGGAAGGCGAAGATGCGGCTTCTTCTGGCGCCGAGGCAGGCTGACCATTTTGATGAACTTTGTGCGGAGATAGTACGGCGTGGGTTGCGATATGTTAGAAGGAGCGAAACGAAGGGTGAAGATGTTATTTCGGAATGGGATGTTTATGTTGTTGACACGGTGGGGGATTTGCTCTATCTTTATGGTGGTTGTGATGTATCTTTTGTAGGTGGAACTCTTTTTGAGGGTAAAGGGGGGCACTCGGTGATAGAGCCTGCTGCTTGCGGGATACCGGTGATTGTTGGCGAGCATCACGAGAATTTTAAGGAGAGTGTGCTTCTGCTTGCTGCAAGCGGCGGTCTGAGAGTGGTGAAGACGGAAGAGGAACTGAGGGGAGTGATTGAACGGTTGATGAACGATTCAGAGGAGAGAAAAAAGAGAGGAGAGTCTTGTGCTAAGGCGATAGACTTGAACCGTGGTGCTACAGAGAGGGTAGTTTCTTATCTTAAGAGGATGTTAGAGAGATGAGTACACGGGTGAGGTTTGCGCCGAGTCCAACGGGCAGGTTACATACGGGTGGTGCAAGATGTGCACTTTTTAACTATCTTTATGCGAGGGTCACAGGTGGCAAGTTTATTTTGCGGATTGAAGACACTGATGTGAAGCGCTCTTCAAAGAACTATCTGGGCGACATACTTGACGGTTTAAAATGGCTGGGAATGGAATGGGACGAGGGACCTTATTATCAGAGCGAGCGGCTGGCCGAGTATTCGGCTGTGGCGCAGAGGTTGATTGAGGAGGGGTTAGCATATCGGGACCCTGAGGGGAGTGCGGCGGTTTATTTTAAGATGCCGAAGGTGCGCGTCAGTTGGGAGGATTTGATACACGGAGAGATAAGTTTTGACTGTTCTCTTTTGGATGATTTGGTGCTTATCAAATCGGATGGTACTCCGACTTACAATTTCGCCTGCGTGGTTGATGATGTGGGATTAGGTGTGACTCATGTTATTCGAGGGGACGACCACATATCGAACACGCCTAAGCAGATAGCGCTTTACAGGGCGCTTGGGAAGCCTCAACCGAAGTTTGCTCACATTCCGCTTATTTTGGGTCCTGACAAGAAGCGGTTGTCGAAGCGGCACGGGGCGAAATCTGTTCTTGAGTATCGTGATGAGGGGATTCTGTCGGATGCTCTTTTTAATTTTCTTGCGCTTCTTTCCTGGTCTCCAGGAGATGAGAGAGAGTTTATGTCGAGGGGGGAGATTATAAAGAAGTTCTCTTTGAAGAAGGTTAAAAAGACGGCTGCTGTTTTTGATTACGAGAAACTGCTTTGGTTGAATCAGCAGTACTTAAAAAGGCTGGGCGATGAGGAGGCGGCAGAAGGGTTCAAGCGGTTTTTGCCGTCGGTTGAACGGGATTCTGGATTCTGGTTAGAATTCGCCCGACTTTACAAGGTAAGGGTGAGGAAGTTTTCAGAGATAAAAGAGGCGGCTGATTTCTTTTTTGGCGATGTCAAATATGACGAATCTGCGGTGAAGGAGCATCTCTTCGGGGAGGATAAGAAGAATCTTTTAGGTGGTCTTTTCAGGCGGTTGGAGTCTCTTCAAGTATGGGAGATAAAGGAGTTGGAGCGTGTTGTTCGGGAGTATGCTGAGAGTGGGGGGCGTGAGGCGAAAGAGATAATTCATCCTGTGAGGGTGGCGCTCACGGGGAGGACGGCAAGTCCGGGGCTTTTCGAGGTGATGGTTCTTTTGGGGCGGCAGACTGTTTTAGAGCGTCTTAAGAGGTGGGTTTTGTAAAGAAGAGTATTGGAGAGGAGATAGGATGCATCCAGAGATTCAAGTTATTCATTTCGGGACGGAGTTGATTCATCCGCCGCAAGTGCAGGAGGAGGAGAGGCTGCGGGAGTTTTATCACGCTATAAGCAAGATAAAATACTGCGGATGTGATTACAGGGAGTTTAAATTGCTGCCGAGTGGTGCGGAGATGGTGACGGATATCGGGAGGGTTCACTCTGTGTGTCGTATTTCGGATGACAGAATCCACATTTCTGAGGACTGGACATCGCTGTCGGCGGAGGAGTTTGTGGCGCGGGTGCGTGAGATTATCAAGGTCTATTTTGAGATATTCAATATGCGGCTTTTTGTTTTCCAGACTTCTGCAATCAGGTCACTTCTTACGCCTACCAACTGCTCCGATGCGAGGGTGTTTCTGGCGGAATGGGTTTGCAGATTGGACGGTGCGCAGGAGATATTTCCTTCTTTTGAGAACCGTCCTGTTCAGATGTTCGGGATAAGGTTGATGTTTCCTGCGGTCAAAGAGGAGAACCGCCGTTTCAGTATCCGTATAGAATCCTTCAATCAGGACCCGCATCGTGTTTTTGTCGAGTGCATTAGCGACTATGAGGGTCCGCCCATTACGGAGGGGCAGATAGATATTGTGGAGCAGAATATTGAGCGGGCCTTGCAGTTTTCGAGGAAGAATGTGCTGGGGTTCTTGTCTCGCTACGATGTGAAAAAGCATGAAGAGTGATGGCAGGTTTGGGCGATAATAGCGGTGATGAAAGAGGGTGAGAGTGGTATAGTCTCACTTTCCGATGAGGAATTGATGCTTCGTGTTAAGGGAGACAGTCCTTGTGCTTTTGAGGAGTTGGTTAGGCGCTACCAGAAGCGGGTCATTAACATTGCATACAGGTTCACTTCTGAGGAGTCTGCGAGCGAGGATGTTGCGCAAGAGGTTTTTTGTCGGTTATGGGAGCATAGGCGGAGTTATGTTCCGAGTGCTCGGTTCTCGACTTTTCTTTATAGGGTAACGGCGAACTTTTGCATCTCCGAGTATCGCTCCCAGAGGAGGCGGCAGGAGGTTCACATCGAGCGGAAGGAAGAGGAGGCGGACTTTGAGTTTCCTTCTGAAGAATCTTCTCCGCAATCTGGGGTAGAGAGGGGTGAGTTGGAGGAGAAGGTGAAGTCTGCGGTTGCGGCGCTGCCGGAGAGCCAGCGGATGGCGGTCATCTTGTCCAGATACGAAGGGCTTTCTTATGTTGAGATAGCGGAGGTTATGGGGACGACCGTTGAGGCTGTGAAGTCTCTCCTTGTTCGGGCGCGTGTTAGTTTGAAAGAGAGGTTGTCCCGATTTCTTAAAGAGAAATAGAGAAACTTTTGGTTGGAGAGAGCGTTAGATAAGTTAGGAGTTGGAGAGAAAAGGATGGATTGCAGAAGGGTGCGTGAGAGGATAGGAGAACTGATAGACGGTGCTCTTACAGAAGAGGAGGTTCGAGCGCTCAATGCCCATTTTCTTGAGTGCAATGAGTGTCGCAAGATATATGAAGAAGAGAAGGGCGTATGGGGTCTCTTGGGAGAGTATTCTCCTCTTGAGCCGTCACCTGATTTTGTCCGGGATGTGATGGCGAGAGTGAAGGCAAAAGAGATGTCTATGCGGAGGGTGTTGCATCGTGTATTGGTTGCGGTGAGTGCTG
>JAOAAR010000187.1 GCA_026418755.1 Planctomycetota bacterium | reverse complement strand
TTCTTGGGCTATTCGGCGGACCTCTTTTTTGTTCATAGTGGACAGAGGAAAAATGGTTTTTGCCAACTCGTCCTGCGTCAGATAGCACAAAAAGTACGACTGTTCATACTCAGGGTCTTCGTTCTTGGAAAGGAAGCGAGTCTCCCCACATTCAAGAAGCGAGACATAATGACCTGTGGCGAAGAGTTCTGCATCTGCGAGTTGAAGGGCGAGTTGTCGAAAAAGCCCGAATTTGATTCGGCGATTACACCAGACGCACGGGTTTGGTGTCCTGCCTGAAAGATACTCTCCGATAAAATAATCAACCACATACTCCTTGAAAGCAGCATCTATATCTACTCGCAGATAAGGGATGTTTAATTTCTCCGCTATGTGAGACGCATCAGTGTTTAAGTATCTGTGGAAGAACGAAACCCCGACGACATCGTAACCTGCTTGTTTGAGAAGAAAAGCGGAAACAGAACTATCGACGCCACCCGAGAGTGCCGCAGCGACACGCATTATTCTTCTTCCAGCGGAGGTGGCTCTTGAGGTCTTTTCTCTGAGAGTTGTTTAATGATAGAATTCCCTTCGCTGTCAACGATGTTAGCCCGTGCCAAAAGGTCATCTTTCCATCTCTTTTCCAACTCACTCCATCGTTTGTTCAAAATCTCAGAGCGGACTGTATGGAAAAGGTCAGAGAACATCTCTTTATCGGGCTCCTTTCTCTCAGCATACCGAATCACATAAAAATACTTATCTCCTCCACTGGGGACACTCACAGGACCTATCACATCTCCAACCTCTTTTAAGATGTCATCGCCTTCTTCCCTGAAAGCGGCGTTTAAAATCACAGAGTCGTTTGGGACTCCTGCGATTTTACCACGGTTCTGCGGACTGCTTAAAAAGTCGGTCTCGACCAGCACCAGATTCCTGCGCAGCGCAATCTCTTTCAGCGGTGTCCCAGAGCGTGCTTCAAGAACAAGTCCTCTGGCTGTGTTTTCTGCTACTCTCTCCGCTTCCTTGACTCTGTAGCGTCTCTCTATCTCCTCTTTCACCTCGCTTAACTCTTTTAACCTCGGCGGTATAACCTCTGCAAGCCGCCAAATGAAGACTCCTTTCTCACACCTTAAAGCGCCTGAAAACACCCCTCTAAACTTCTCAGTCCCCTTCTGGCGGACATCGCGATACATCAAAGAGGCAAACGCAGGCGTTTTGCCGAATTCATCTTTATTCTTCTCAGCAAACTCCTCGTCGGTGGCAGGAACTGTCCTCTTCAAAGAGAGCCCCTTCTCCGAGATGATTTTGTTTATCTCTTCTTCCGTCTTCTGTCCAATCTCCTTCAGAAGTTCCTCCGCCTTCTGTTCCGCTATCTCCATCCCGCGCATCTCTTTGAACTTCTTGGCAACATACTCCTCCACTTCTTCAAGGGGTCTGTTCCCCACTTCAGGCTGCCATTTCAGCCTGTTGTATTGCTTCTCCAGTTCCTGTCGGCTCGGCTCCGCTACCTCCTTCATCGCTTCTTCGAGCGGAATCATCACATAGTCAAAGGTAAGTCTTTCAGGATGCTTATAACTCTCTTTTACCTCCTCGTAAAACTTCGCCAGTTCATCGTCACTTACAACCACCAAGTCGCGGAAGTCACTGGCACGAAGATAAACCATCTGGAGTTTTCTCTTATGGTATCGCCGTAAAAACTCCTTGTGAATCTCTTCGAGAGGTATATCCACATCGCGGCGAACAGTCTCTCGAACCATCTCTTTGAGAAGAATCCTTCTTAAGACCTCTCGGAAAAGGGCAGGAGAAATACTTTGATAAAACTTTTCCAACAACCTTTTGAAATCCGCCTCCGTGAACTGGCCGCTCAATTCTTCCCAGATTCTCACCTGCTCCATCGGCGGCAGACTATAGAATTTCTGCCTCTCTCTCTGGAATTCCTCCGGCGTCTTGTTCTGCGTCTTGTCCCACCAGTATTCTACAAGTTTTCGCTCCGTGTACCAGCGTTTCACCCACTGCTCAATCGTGTCCGTAGAAACACGCAACCCCAGCCGCTCCGCCTCCTTCAGAATCGCCATCTCTTCCCACAACTCCTTCTGCTCGATGCTCGTTGTCCCTCCCGAGAGAAGCCTCTCTGTCTGAAGTAGACTCCGCTCCTCCGCTATCTCGTAATCGCGGACTTTCTCCCCGAAAACAAAAACATAGTTGTGCCTGGCGAACATCCGCTCAAGGACTGCCATCATCGTATATGTCATGCCGAAACTTACAGCCACTACAATGGCAACAATCCACAAGAGTTTGTTCATCCGTTTTCTTAACCACGCCAGCATTCCTTACCTCCTTACGGTTTTACCAGCGCATCTTCTATCTGATGCGCTCCTCTTATTCTGCTCAACGCAACACACGCCTCTCTATAGGTAGAAAAACTCCCTACCCATACGGCAAAAACGGATTTCCCACCACGGCTCAATTTTTCAATCCGCGAATCATTATAACCTAACTTGACCATTCTCTCAAGGACTTCCTGTGCACTTATATTGTTCTCAAACACTCCTACCTGAATCACGAAACTCCGGAGTTCACAAAACCTCAACCCTTCCTCAGCAAACTCAATCCTGTCTGTAGTTGCCGCTTCCCTATACAGTCTCTTAAACACTTCTGAGGCATCATCCCATAAGCCGGCTCTCTGACATGCTTTTCCCCAACGGACAAGAACTTCTTCAGAGGGGACCTTATCAGGATAACTCTGGGAGAGTTTGCGGTAACTCTCCGCTGCCGCTTCGTAGTCACCGTCAAAATAGGATGCATTCGCCTCCCCGAAAAGCGCCTGTGCCTTCATATAAGTATCCTCATACAAAGATGCTGCCTTCGAAAAGGCTTTCCTTGCCTCCTGATATTCTCCTTCTCCTAACAGTGAACGCCCCAACCAGTAGTAACTCTCCGCACTCCCGTCCTTTTCTACTAAATACTTGAAGATTGCCGAAGATTTTTCATATTCTCCTTTAAGAAAGGCTACCTGTCCTTCTCGGAGGGTGCCAGTAATGGTCTCTTTCTGGTAAGGAACGGAGTTGCATCCGACGAAGAACAAAAAAAGAAATGCGAGAGTCACTGTCTTACCCATCATCATCTTCCTCCTTAGCGAAGAGGGCTGCGCCGAATGCGCCGTTATGCTCCGGCTGCGGAACGACCGCCACATCTCTGCCAATACTCTCTGAAAACATCCTCATAATGAACGGATTATGCGCCACTACACCGCCGCTTAAAACGACAAATCCGTCCAGTCTGTCCATCTCCATCACCCGTTTTATGACCGAACGAAACGCCCCCTTGACAAGATGGGGTAAAGGAACTTCCCTCCTCATATGTGAGAGAATCTCAGTAGCAGTAAACACTGTACAAAAAGAACCGAGCGAAACTTCACCATCCGACTTTTCTGCCACCTCATTCATCCGTGAAAGCGGCACTCCTATGCGATAAGCGATCTCTTCAAGAAAAGCGCCTGTTCCTGCAGCACATTTTCGGTTCATCTTAAATGTCTCAATCGAACCATCTTGCGTCACTCTCACGATTTTGTTGTCTTGCCCGCCGATGTCAACGAGAATCAGAGCACGCTTAAAATGAAAAAATGCCGCTTTTGTATGTGCCGCTATCTCTGTGCAAGTGCTATCTGCAAACTCTATATTGTGACGCCCATAACCGCAGGAGACTGTCCTCCCAATATCCCTTTTGTGGATTCCGCTTCTCCGCAGTGCCTTTTTCAAGGCGCTTAACGCTGCTTTCTCGAAACCCACTCCGCTTTTCACAGTTGCGAGTCTTAAAACATTGGCATACTCGTCTATCAATGCAACTTTTGTCTGAGCCGCCCCAACATCCACCCCGCAATAAACCTTCACCACTTTGCCCCACAATCTCCCTTTATCGGACAGACTCCACATTTTGGTTTACTATCGCAAATAGAACGACCGAAATGCCATAACACTCTGTCCAACTCACGCATACTTAAACCCGCATTCCTCGCGACGGCTTCCGCCGCCTCTTTAACTTTATCATAATCTTCCGATTTTACAACCCTCCAGCGGTTTAAAATCCGTTTGATGTGAATATCTACCGCAAGATACTCATCAAGAAAAAGACTCAACGCAAAATCACGAACCTTCTGCCCTACTCCTTTGATTTCCAAAAACGGGTCATCTCTGAAACCATTGCTTACTTTCTGCTTCGCCTCTTTGAAATACTCACCCCAAGAAAAATTTCTCGAAAAAACAATCTCTTTCGCATCCATAATTATCCGCACCCCTTCTTGCTTTTTCCAGCGATAACAATTCTTCTCCTTAAGCAAACGCTCAACCTTTTGAGGGTTTATATCTTCTGTGCTTTCGAAGTTGTTAGCGAATATACACGCTCGTGTTTCAAACATTTCGCCCTTCATCGCCCGCTGTAGTAGCGCCGCCCCAAAATACGCAAACTTGCCAACCTTGTTCAACTTCGACAATCTCCCATAC
>JAOAAR010000186.1 GCA_026418755.1 Planctomycetota bacterium | reverse complement strand
CACTTGCTTTGCGCTGTTATTCTTGAAGAAAGCGACTGCCCCTGTGGTTGACTTGGGTAAGGATGCAATCTTTACAGGCGAAGGGCTTGTCATAAAGAAGAAGTAGGTTTTTGGATAATGCGAGTCTTTTTGGTGATTGCGGCGGTAGTGGTGTTATCTACGCTTGTTGTAGGGACATCGGGCAGTGACAAAGCGGAGATTTTGAAAGAGCGCGCTGCGCAGTTGCGTGAGTTGCGTGAGAAGTATGAGACGGAGCGGTTGAAACTGCTTCAGAGAATCAATTCTTTAAGGGAACGCAAAATCCGCCTTACCGACTCTAAAGAAGAGATGAAAAAAGAGGTATTTTCAAACGAGCAGATTGTAAACGAATTGAAAAAGAGTTCATTGAAATGGAGAGAAGAGTTGAGTCTTTTGGAAAAGTCTTTAGAAGAGATAAACGCACTAATGACAGAAAGAGAAGCCGCTCTTATGCAGCGGATAGAGAAAGGATTGCCTTATCTCGTGGAAGAGAGGCTCTCTTCGTTTTCAGTCTCACAGAAGGAGGAGAGAGAAAAGTCTCCTCAGCGGCGGTTGGATGGCTTATTAGATGCGTATGCGAAAGAGTTGAGAATCGTTCAATCTTGGGAAGCATATCGTGATTTTCTCGACCACCCCGATGGGCGAAAACTGCGAGGCTATATTCTCCGTGCCGGAATGATGATTCTCTTCTTCGTTTCAGACAGCGGGGAGGTGGCGTTTTGCTTCGGAGGGGATAGAGGAAATGCAACCTGGCGGTTTGTGAAAGACGGAGGTTTGTATCGTCGACTGCGCGATGCCGTCCGTTATGTACGCAGGCAGACTATTCCAAATGTTATTGCTATTCCGATTCCAAGGGAAATGGTGAAAGAATGAGGTTTTCTTTGAGAGTAGTGATAACTGTTGTTCTTTTTACGCTCTGTAGCAGGCTGATTTTTTCTCATATGTCCCTTTTTGCCGATTTGCTGGACGATGCGATAGAACAGTTAGAGCGGAAGTTGCAAGAAGAGAGAGAGCGTTATGAGGCAGAGAGCACGAGTTTGAGGAAGGAAGAAGAGAATTTGAGAAAGGAGGTTGCCGAGTTAGAGACTGAGTTGGCGAGACTGCGTGAAAAGGGAGAGGTTCTTTCGAAGGAGCAACGGAGTTTAAGAGAAGAAGAACAGATTGTGAGAAGAAAGATTGAGGGGTTGAAAGAGTCGCTTGCGGCCGTGACTGAACGGATTAAGACTGCAGCATCCGCACTGAGCGCACTTCTTGCAGTGACCATTCCGCCCCATTCAAAGGAGAAAATAGAGTTGTCTTTGGAGCGCTCAAGAGAAGGGGAAGGTTCGTTGAAAGCCCTTCTTGATTCCTACGAAATGTTTTTAGATTCGGCAACATCAGTTAGGCTTTTTGAAGGAGAATTGGTCTGCGGGGATGGACGTCTTAAAAAGGTGAAATTTCTGACATTCGGAGTCTTAGGGAGAATCTACTTGAGTGAAGATTACACATCCTGCGGAATTGTGCTTTCATCGCCTGATTCTATTCAAGGGTGGGAATATGTTCACAATCCACCACGCCTTGCCAAAATGATTAAAAGGAGTTTCAATGAGAGTACTCAAAAAGAGGAGTTTGTCTATGTACCGCTCGATGTGACAGGAAGAGTTTCAGCTCAGGGAGAGATGGAAATAGAAAGTCTGTGGGAACATCTGAAACGCGGCGGTATCGTGATGGTACCCCTCGGAATCGTTGCTTTGCTCGCTCTGGTTTTGGTGGTGATTAAGTTCCTTTCTTTGTCGAAAAAGTTGGTTGCCGCACCCTCTACAGAGGAAGTCATCCAAGCGCTCCAGAAGGAAGGAAAAGATGGTCTTATTCTGCGGTGGTCGAAATCGCAGAGTGTGACGGAGCGGGTCTTTGCCGCTGTTCTGCGACTTCACCCTTCTACTGCCGAGGTGCTTGAAGAGGCTCTTGCAGATTCTCTTTCGGTCGAGAGAGCAAGACTTGAGCGGTTTATTGGTGCGTTAGGAGCCTGTGTTACCGTTGCACCCCTTCTTGGGCTCCTTGGAACCGTCACCGGGATGATACGGACATTCGAGACGATAACAGCGTATGGGGCAGGTGACCCTCGCTATCTTGCCGGGGGTATCCGCGAAGCACTCATAACAACGGAAGCGGGTCTTATCATTGCGATTCCTCTGCTTCTTCTGCACTCATTGTTGACAGGAAAAATCGAGCGGATTTTGTCGCAGGTTGAGCACCGTGCTACCGAACTTCTCACCGCTCTCGGAACTTCTTAGTTTGAGAAAAAAGGAGAAGTGCTCCCAATTGATGCTAGTAAGTCTTTCATTACATTGCATTAAAATGGCTACTTGGAGTCGATAAAGATTCCCCAGCGGATATTCTTCTCTTTTTCATCCTTACCGACAAGGAGTTTTGTTTCGTTTGTTCTGCCTGGGGCGTTGTATTTGTCGTCGCCTCCTATATCAAGAAGAAGCCCGAAGGAAGGTTTATCTCCTCGCGGTTTGGAGAGATTGCCTGTGGGCTGTGCAGTCTGCGGAGCGGTCGTTTGATAAACATCATTTCCACCACATTCAAGCAGGATTCCTATGCCGTTGTCGTTGCCCGCCCCTTGTGAAAGCCAGCCAGAATTGTAAATATCATCGCCGCTGCCATCATAAAGAATCCCGCAAGCAATGTCGTGTCCGCAGCCTTGGGAAACGCCAACATATGCACTGTAGCGGTCGTTGCCTCCAATGTCCATAAGGATTCCCAGCGAAAGATGGATGCCTGCTCCTTGTGAATAGCGACCTGCGACATAGACATCATCGCCCGATTCGTCGTAAAGCCCGCCGAAGGCGAACCAGTAAGATGAGCCCTGTCCAAAATAGTCAGCGATGTAAGTGTCGTGTCCGCTTAAATCAAACAAAAGTCCGTAGCCGCCTGCTGCGCCGAAAGATGGGTCTGTATAAGGACGCCAACCATACCCAAACCCCTGCGAAAGAGAAATAGCGGAGCGCTCAGGAGCGCGGAAATCAGTGATAAAAGAACCTGTCGTATAAATATCGTTCCCTTCGGTGTCAATCAGGATTCCACATCCTCGTGGCATACCGAATCCTTGTGCGTAGTGGCTCGCAAGGTAACGGTCACTGCCTGCGAATCGTCCTTTTTGAGGGGACTGCGTCTGCGCATCCAGAAGCATACCGATTCCAAAAAGCGCAGCACCTTGACAAACCGACTCTGCTTTGTATGTGTCCTCCCCTGCCACATCAACGAGAGCACCGACACCAAACAAAGCCGCTCCCTCAGCAAGTGTCTTCCCCAAATATGTGTCGTTCCCGCTCACATCATAAAGTATCCCGATGCCGAAAATTCCACATCCGCAGCCGCCCGAATCATCCGCAACATATCTATCATCTCCCTCATAATCGATTATGAGGGAAACTGGCAGTTTCGCCGAAGAAACTGCAGTCGCCTTCTCATAAACATCATCCCCCCCTAAATCAAGAATCAGCAGAAAATCGTCTCCCACATACCGATTTCTTCCCTTCCCACCAATCACAATTCTCCCGGAAGGAGTCTTTTCAGAATACAAAACTTCGCCTTCGACTCCCTCAACCTGCTCTTTAAGCGGGACCAGCGAAGCACAATTTTTTTTGACTGCTTCTAATGTCGCCGCCGTGAGATGGCGACACAAATCGAGTGCAGCGGAGAAGAGTTCTTTGTAGTTAAGAGACAACGAGACTTTCAGCATCTCTTTGGCGTCTCCTTCCGATTCTTCACGAAGGAGCGCTTTCGTGGCAGTTTCAGCGAGTGCACGCCGTTTCTCCTCCGACAGGTTTTCAAAAACTTTGTTCACCTTCTCAGCACATTCTCTAACAACACCGGTGAACTGCGCCAGAGTAAAGGAATCCTCGTTGATGAGTTGATACTTATCAAGAGGAGCGTCCAGTTTGTCGGCAGCGAGGTGAAGTATCTTCGCAACATCTTGATTCTTGCTGGTGAAAGAGGTTCGTACAACATCAGCCATCTTTTGCATAATTAAAAGAGTCTTTTCAGGGTTGCGCATCAGATAGACCACCTCACTTAAGAGATGCGGATGATAGACCATTTTCCCTTCTTTTACTTCTTGAGGCGCAAAAACCCTCTCACTTACATTCCAAAACATCTTTCTCACTTCGAGATAATCTTCAAGAATGTTGTTGTTCCGAATAAACTCTTCCAGAGAGGCTAACGGAAGTGCTGCATCCTCTACCAAATCATCGTAAGTGCGTGGCTCGCATACAACAGGCGGTTTCTCAAGAGCCACTTTGAGTTTCGTCTCTTCCTTAGCGCGTCCCACAGTCACCTCAACCACATCGCCGACATTATGGGCAGTAATCTTTGAGCGTAACCACAAAACAGAATCTTTTTGAGGAACCTCCTCATCATTCCATTTGAGAATCACATCCCCAACCTTCAAGCCCGATTTCTCTGCAGGAGAGTTCTTCTCAATATACCTTAAGAT
>JAOAAR010000185.1 GCA_026418755.1 Planctomycetota bacterium | reverse complement strand
GGCTGGGAGTCAAACTCAGTGAGTTGCTATAGCAGGTGCCAGAAGAGCCTCTTCAGAGAGCGCTTGCGCCAGTAGGAGCCACTCAAGAGGATGAAGATGTCCTTTCTCTTCCTGTCACGAAGTTACAACTTTCTGTCCGTGCAAGAAGATGCTTAGATACGCTTAATATAAAGACGCTCGGTGAATTAGTCCAGAAAACCCCACAAGAATTGATGGCGGTGCGTAACTTCGGACAGACATCTATGGCGGAAGTGAAAGAACAGTTGGCAAAATTTGGGCTCTCTTTGAGAGAAGAGGTTTAAGAAAAGTGATTAGAGATTTACTCTTGTTAGGAGATTTCTGATGAGAAGAGGAGTTGTTTTGATGTTTGTTTTGGTGGTGGTCTTTCTGGTCGGCTGCCAGTCTACTCAGTTTGCAAGTTTTGTCACCTATTATCCTCCAAAACTGAAGATGCCGATTGGAACAGCCATTGCTATTGTGCCGAAGGGAGGAGATGTAGCTGGCTCTGATGCAGTGGCTCGCAGACTCGAAAAATTCCTTTCCCTTGAAGACCCGGACAAGCGGTTTAAGATAATCGAGCGAGAGGCTTTGAAAGATATTATGGAAGAGCGCGCACTGGCTGAAGTAGGGCTCTTAGAGAAAGACGCCGAAATGTTGGCAAAGATGAAGATGAAAGGCGTCGAGATGATGATATTCGTGACGGTGGCAAGTTATAAGTCGGAAACCATCAAGATTACGAGGCAGGAGAAGAAGGTGGTGCAGACCACAGGTGCGGGAGCGGCATTTAGCAAGAGGGGAGTAACTCCTGTTGCAGGCGCTGTGACACAAGAGCAATATGTACCTGTCGAGTATTACACCGTTCGAGCCGAGGTCGAGGCTACATTCAGGATGGTGAATGTGGGCACGCGAGAGGTAGTGGTTCCTGAGGCAGCAATTGGGCAGTTCCAGAGCGAAGAAGCGAGGGAGAGGATTCCGATGAGTGAAGGAGATGCGCGGGAAAAAGCGGTAAATAACTGTATAGCCAAGTTCTTGCAGTGGATAACATGGGTTGGCAAGAGGGAGACATACGAGTTGGCAGCACCGCCAAATGATGCTGCAAAGGTGGGCAACAACCTCGCAGCGCAAGGACTTTTCGAACAGGCTGAAGTGCAGTATAATGCAGCGCTTTCAGCCGTGGCTGATGTACGAGCAAAGGCTGCCATCTTATACAACTTGGGGATAGTCACGGAAGCGCAGGGAAAATATGAAGAGGCGAAGAGTTGTTATGAGCAGGCGGTTTCTCTGACAGGAGGTGCGGCACGGGCATATGGAGAAGGGCTTAAGCGAGTCGAAGAGAAGATTTCTCTCAAAGCTCAGCCTCGACCAGGAGAGCAGAACAAGGAGTCAGAAAATAAGTGAATAATTTCTGGTTTGAGTTCGTCTCTCTTTTTGAAGAGTAGTGATAGGAGGTTTTGGCTATGAAGTTGCGGATGCTTGTGTTGGGGTTGATAGTATGCGCTATAGTTTCGCTGTGGGGGCAAGAGGCAGCGAAACAGAAGTTGCTGGCGCAGCGAGCGGCGGAACTGGACGCCTATCGTAAACTGGCAGAGTATGTGAAAGGGTTGCAGATTAGCGCACGGACCTATGTGAGAGATTTTGTCTGCGAATCTGACGAGATTCATGCTGCGTTCAGGACTTTCATAAGGGGTGCCAAGACTACAGCGGTGCGCCATTTCGAGGATGGAACCTGCGAGGTGGATATGGAGATGGAGATTGAGCGTATCATTACGGAACTGGAGACTATCAAGAAGCGTGTCTATAAAGGTGACAGATGGAAAGATGTCGTTTTCCAGGACATAAAGAAGTATGTAGAGACGAAGACTCTTACTGTGACTGGCAGCGGTGTTGTGAGAGAGAGCCTTCTGAATGACGAAAAGGCACAAAATGAGTTTGTGAGCAGGACACCGTCGAGAGCGACTCCGTGGAGCGGGATAGAGGTATGGGAGAAGGCTCATCCGCGGGACAGACTGATGGCGCAACGCGGTGCTGAAGCGGATGCTTACCGGAAATTAGCAGAGTATGTGATGGGGCTTGAGATAAGGGGTGAGACAAAGGTAAAGGATTTCGTTACAGAGTCGGATGAAATCAGAACGGCGTTTAACCATTTTATCAAGGGGGTGCAGATTACGAATTACAATTATAACCCTGATGGAACGGTGGAGGCAGAGGCGGAGATTGAATTGGAGCGGATAGTAACAGAATTAGAGACCATCAAGAAGCGCATTTATCAGGGCGACAGGTGGAAAGATGTTGTATTTCAGGATATAAAGAAGAGGGTTGAGCGGAAGATAGTGAAGGCTGTTGGGGTTGCCGTCTTGGGCGGAAAATACACGCCAGAACAGTCTGGGCCGGGTGTGGAAGGTCCGAAACCAGGTGCTGGCACTGAGAAGCCTTCCATTCCTGCCCCCGAATGGGCGAACAGAACAATTAAAGCAACAGGGACAGGCGTTCCTCCGGAGGAGGCGGAGAGCAAGGAGCATGCGCAACTGTTAGCGGAGAAAGCGGCGGAGCGCCACGCTCAGAGCAAACTTGCGGAGGAGATTTATGGATTGAAAGTAGAGGCGGAGACGACGGTGAAAGATTTTGTAACCCAGAGTGATGTGGTGAAGACAGAGATAAACAAAGCATTGGTTGTTGGGGCAAAGCAGATTGACAAAAAGGTAAACCCCGATGGGACGGTGGAAGTAACTCTTGAGATAGATTTGAGAATAGTATGGCGGGCGATTGAGAAGCACATTCAAGCGCTTAAGAAGTCCGAAGAGAAAAAGTAAGGAGTCTTGCCGATGCGTTGGGTAATAATGTTCATCTTGACGCTTGTGATTGTCGGCTGTGGGAGTGTTCCCGAGAGGAAGGTCATAACAAAAGGAGAATATGAGGAGGTAATAGTGAAGGAGGAAGGGCGATGAGGGTTTTTGTGACAGGACTTGCTTTGATAGTGTTTGTCATCCTGTCAGCCGACGAGGGTGATAAAAGAATCGTAGTTAAGGGCTTTGCGGTAGGAGAATTGCCGGATGTGAGGGATGAAGCGCTCAAAGATGCGCTGCGCAAGGCTGTTGAGCAGGGAGTCGGAGTCATTGTGACATCTCATTCTGAGGTGCGCGACTATCAGTTGGTTTTCGAGCAGATTTTGACTGAGGCAGCGGGATATGTGAAGACATACACTATCAAGAGTGAAGGTTACGAAGGAGAGAAACGATATGCCGTTGAGGTGGACGCCGTGGTCTCGACTGCGGAAATCAAAGGGGACTGGGCTGCGCTTAAGACACTGATTCAGCAGAAAGGGAATCCGACATTTTTGGTGGCTGTCATTGATAAAGTTGATGGTGAGCCTGAGAAAGGTTCCTCTATAGCGCAGTCGGAGATAACCGCTTTTATGCTCTCCAAAGACATTCAGATGGTCAACCAGAAGATTGCCGATGAGGCACTCAAAAAGGAGACAGAAGCGGCAAGGATAGCAGGTGACAAAGACAAACTGGTAGCGCTTGCGAAAAAATTAGCCGCTGATATGGTGATAATAGGAAGTGTCGAATCAACACTCGGTAACAGTGTTGATTTCGGAGGAGGAAGAGTAAGAGTGCGCTATAATGTGACGGTCGCATTAGAGGCTGTGCGTGCAGATGATGGCATTGTCGTGGCTGTAGCAAACGAAACACCTCAATTGGATGCCGATTCCTGTTCGGGGTGGGGGAAGCGAGAGGCAGCGCTGAAAGCGTTGAAAAGCGGTGCTAAAGCAGCCGCTGAAAATGCGCTCTCTGAAATCCTCAAAAAATGGCAAAAGGAACTTCTCACAGGTGCTCCTATAACGCTAGAGGTTAAAAATATCACTTTCCCCAAAGCAAAGCAACTTCAGGATGCGCTCAAAAAAATCAGGTTCACTACAATTGTGAAGATGGATTTCTCTTCCAATTTTGCGACGATTTATTTGAAGACTCCTTTCGTTGCAGACAAATTCCTCGACAAAATGTTGGCGTTGAAAGTTGTGAAGGATACCGAGGTGACAGACCTAGGCAGAAACAAGATAACCATCGAGAAACAACAAGAGTAGGAGGGAAAGAGATGCGGTATCTACTTCTTGTTCTTCTTGCAATTGTGGGGATGTCGGTGGTGGGATGTGTTTATGCTCCATACAGAGAGGAGCCACGCGAGGAGACAATCGAGCGGTCAAAGAAGATTGAGAAGACCGAATGGGAGCCCACATTAGGCAACTGACAGAAAGCAAGAAGATTAGCAGAATGGTGCGCGCTCTTCACAAAAGAATGCGCACCATTCTGTTTTCTGGTTTTTTGATGACAGAAAACGGTCGAAATTCTACTTGCAGATGATATAATGGTAACGGTTCTTTAAGCGTGTTGATATGTCTGATGTTATTAAACCGCTTCTTCTCTTAAAAGGTGCAGATTCCATCGGAATGGCGGTGCTTTTACATTCTCTGGTGCGCGGTTTAAAAGAGTACAACATAGAATATGCCATCGCTT
>JAOAAR010000184.1 GCA_026418755.1 Planctomycetota bacterium | reverse complement strand
GGGAGATAGAGATTGCACTGAGGAGTAAGGAGAGTGCGATCGCCAAGATGAGTATGGAGGCTCGTTCTTTCATTGCGTTGTCGCTCCATAGAATCTGCAGACAATTCGGCGCAAGATAAGTCTTTCTCTGAAGAAGAGTTTGATATAGACAGCGTCACCACTACCCTCGTAGTATGGCGCCTCTTTCTCGATTTTACCGTTACCGTTCAAATCTTCTCCTACTTCGATTCTTCCTGAAACTTCTTGTTTCTCATCGTGGGAGAGTTTGAGAGCGAACTTTGTTCCGTTCTGTTTTAGAAGGGATTCGAAAGGAAGTTTCAGAAGGTTTCCCATAACTTCTTCGCAGCCACATAGGATAGCGAACTCTTGTTCGAGGGCAGCGGTCTGCCTTTGAGCAACGATAATGGATTGTCCTAACCCCAGCAAAACAACCGCCAAAAGTGTGCAGGCTATTATGACCTCGACGAGTGTGAACCCTTTTTTAGTCCGTGCCTTCATCGGTCAGTCTATCCTTAAGGAGTGGTTCTATTGCGGGAGGATTGGAGTAACGGTTCTGGTTTTTTGGGAGTGGTGAAGAATAAATGATGGAGGAGTTGCCTTCTGCGTTGATGAATGGAGGTTGCGGTGTCTGGAATGCGGTGTATTCAGTGGCGACGAACGGCGATGAGAAAAGGAGAGTGATGAGAACTACAGCAGCGATAGCAGATGCGGCGATGGCAAGCCTGCCCCAGGCGGTCTTGTAGACAGGGACTGCTTTTCGTAAAACTCGGGGGAGAACAGAGCGATTCATAGAAAGGTCGCGAAGGATTCCTCTTATTAAAGACTCTTCTGCGAGGAGAAAATCTGCGCTATGTCTGCAGGAAGAACATTCTTGCAGGTGGCGTTCCAACTCGTTCTTTTTCTCTCCGTTGAGAAGTCCGGACACATATTCCAGAAGTTTTTCTTTTGCTTCGTTGCAGTTCATTTCAAGCCTCCTAATTTTGGTGTTTCTACCACGGGCTTGGCGACTCGGACGGATGTTTTTTCTCTGGCGTTGTGCTTTTATCTTCCTCCTCTTTCGGTTGAGACTTCGTTTCTGTCGGTTTCTTGTCCTCGCGAGAAGGTTCGAAACCCTTCTCTCTCCTATTCACATCTAAAAGCATTTTTGCTATCTCTTCTGCTCTCGCACTGTTCTCTTTACGCATCTTGAGATACCTTATAAACATATATCCGTTAATCCCTGTTAGAAGGAGCAGGAGTACAAGCAGGACAAGTGGTAGTTTTTCTCGTTTTTCTTTCTTTTCCTCCATTTCTCACCTCCCATACATAATATTTGACGAAGAAAACCAGCGATTTACCAACAGACTTTCATAGAAGTTTTTCCAGTTGTTTTCGGATGAGTTGTCGGGCGTTGAAGACACGCCCTTCGACTGTCGAATTCGGCACACCGAGGAATTTTGCTATCTCTTCTATGCTCATATCCTCCATATACCTCAAAAGGAAGGATTCTCTGTAGTAGTCAGGGAGTTGTGAGAGAGCGTCTAACACGGCGGAGATAGCCTTTGAGAGAATTTTTCGTTCTTTTAGGGTACTTAAATAATGTTTGGGGACCAGTTCGTATAAATGCTCAACATCTTGTAAGTCCACAAACTGCGAATAACTTATGTTCTCTTTTCTACGACTTAGTGAACGCAGATGGTCGATTGCGAGGTTTCTTGTGGTTTGCAGTAGCCAGGCGTTGAGGGACTGTGGGTTTTTGATTCTGTTATATGAGCGAAAGAGGCGGATGAATGCGTCCTGCACGATGTCCATAGACTCATGTGGGTCTTTCAGAATTGCAAGGGCAACGGCATAGAGACGCCGTTCGTAGAGGCGAACTATTTTCGTAAACTCTTCTTCCGAAAGAGTGTCCTTAAAAATTTTATCTTTCATTACTCCAATTTTTCCTCATCTCTCACTGTGTCTATTATGACAGGTTTGTGAGATGTTGTAAATCTTTTCATACTCTTGTCGGGTTATAATAAGCAGGTTCTAATATGCTACTCTTTTCGGGTTTTTGTTTATTTCGAGTTGCGTTTTCATTATTTTGACGATAGAATATAAATCACTTCTGTAGGAGCGGAGGATATGAGGTGGATTTTTGCCTTGTTTGTTATATCCGCTTTTTTGTACGGCTGCACTCTGTTTCGCAAGGCGACACCAGAGGAGCGTGCCTGGCGCAGAATAGAATATGCTCATAAGGAGGAGACGGCGAAGAAGTTGTCTGATATGGATACACGACACACGCAAGAGATGCATGAATTGAAGGATAAACTGTGGCAGGATTACCAGACATCGCTTGCTGCTTCTCGCTCAGAGATAGAGCGCAAATATCTTTCTCTTGAAATGGAGGCGCAGAAAACTTTTGGAGGTGACCAGACGAGTTTAAAAATCCATCTTAAAAGTCTAAGCAGACAGAAGGATGCAGAGATTAGCAAAAGGGAGGATGAGATTTATGCTGAATATAAGATGCGCAGGAACACGGAAATCGCTGCTCTTGTGGAGAGACAAAAACAGGAGCGGGAGGAATTGATACGCCTTTCCGAGGCGGAGTTGAGCAAAAAGCGGATGGAGTTCGAGTTGGCGCTTGAACGGGGGGAACTGCCTGGTGAAGGGGTTATTGTCGCTACAACTCCTGGTGAATTCAAAGAGATGCGAAGCAGAAAAGAGCCTTTTGCGGAGGTAGAGGCTCGTCCCTTCTATGTGCATAAGTTTGTCGCTGCGGATATGGAAGCGGTTGTGCCAATTGATACAAGAGATGCGCTTGTTAGAAGAGAGTTCCATCAGGCTGTAATCACCTTTTATCTTGTTGCTAAAAGAGACGAGTCTTCTAAGGAGAAGAAAGGTTATGAAGTTTTTTTACGATTAAATGGCGAACTTATTCCTGACTGGTCGGTCTTGATAAAGAAGTTGACAGATTTCAGAAATGCGGTTTATCGGGCCAATACTGCCGAGTTCCCGGAAGTGATATTGGACCAGATTGGAGATGTGACTCGGGAGACGGTGGACAAAATAATAGACTGCTGTTTTCTTGCAGGTATACGGCACATACGGAGTGCTAACAAAGAGCCAAAGATAGAGCAGCCATAATACGGTTGGGTAAGTAGGTAGTCAGGACAATGGTCGCTCTGTTTATTTCTGGGTTGAAGAGATGCGGGTGATTTTTCTTTTTCTCTTGTTTTGCGCTGTTGGCTGCGTGCAGAAGTATTATGGGGCACCAACTTCTCTGTTAAGTGCAGAAAAGCAGTCAGTTTTCACAAGAGCAGTCGAACACGCTGTTGAAAAACTTTCTTTTGATTCGATAAAGTCATCTAAGGTCTTTATCCATTTTAACCCTCCTGCAAGAGAGAACGGGGATGAGATGACCTTTCAGCAGACGCAAGCGCTTCAAGCGAGCGTGCCTGCAGGGGGGTTTCTTTTACCTGTAAGTGGTGGTGGCTCAGTCACTGTCCGCTCTCAACTGCCGCAGGAGGAAGACTACATAGCCGAGCGGTTAAGAGAACGGCTTGTGAGTGTTGGTGTAAAACTGACGGAGAAGCCTGAAGAGGCAGATTTTGTTGTCTATACGCTTCTTTTTTCATCAGGAACGGAGACGACTATGCGGGAGGTCTCGTATCAGAACATTCCTTTCTTTTATAGTGAAGAGGTGGAGCATATTCTTCATCTTCTTATTCTGGCGTATGATAGGAAGAACAAACGGATTGTGAGATTGTTGGACGGTAAAGCCTTGGCAAAAGATATGGAGGTGTTTCTTCTAAAACTTTATGGACCGAAACTGAAGAGTATAAAGGAGGAAATAGAATGAAGAGGGTGGGTTTGATTCTTTTAATACTTTTATGCGGTTGTGCTACGAAGGTGTATATCGGACCTGGTACAGGGGTATCAGCAGAGAGTCAGATTGTTTTAAGCCGTTCGCTATCTGACGCTATAACTGACCTGGATTTCTCGAAATTCTCAGGGAAGAAGATGAAGATTCAACTCTTTGGGATGGGTGGAGTTCTTGGCGCCCAACCGGCTCAAATGCTGGCGTATTCCTTGCTTATCGAGCATCTTCTCTCTTCAGGCGTTCAGGTGAGTAATGAACAGGATGCAGAATTGCTTCTCGCTCTTTCTATAAAGGTTGCCGGAGTGGATGTGACGGCGCGGGATTTTCCACCTGTTATGCCTTTGATTTACCATCATACAGGTTTTCGAGGATGCGTCTCTCTTCGCAGCACGGTTTATGACTTGAAAGAGATGAAAATTCTCAACACTCAGGATTCTACTGTCGAATACTATTACATTGAGCGATACTGGTTCTCTTTGATAGGACCCTACCGCTATATAGAGCGGCTTCCGAAATCCGAAAAGGAGTAATGTAGCAAATCCAGAATGACTAACAACTGATACACTTCTGGATTACGCACAAGGTTCAGGTTACTTTGAGTTGAGTTTGGGTATTTTTGCGAATAAAATATTAGAGGCTCTTTGTTTGGTGTGTGTTTTTATGTTGGAGTTAAAAGACCTTGCTAAATCATATGGTGGGAGATGCGT
>JAOAAR010000183.1 GCA_026418755.1 Planctomycetota bacterium | reverse complement strand
TAAGAGACAGCAATAGTTCCTATGGACGAGGCACTTGTTGAAACCTCTCTCGACCTCTGCTCCCGCGTTTTCTGCTCACTTTCACCACAACTCAACGGGACTATAGGTTCGTTTGATGCCGCCCTTCTTAAAGAGTTTTTCAACGGATTCTGCACGAACGCCCGTTGCGTCCTCCACGCAAGAATCCTCGCAGGAGAGAACCTACACCACACAATCGAGGCTCTTTTTAAGTCATTCGGAATCGCCCTTTCCACCGCCCTCACCCCAGATAAACGGCTCGGTAAGAATCCGCTTTCCACAAAGGAGAAACTATGATAGGCGTGGTCCACTGGGGTGGCAACATCGGCAGTCTTTTGAATGCCCTCAAAAGAACCGGCGCCCCCTTTTCACTCACAACAAAGCCGTCAGAAATAGAGAAGATGAAAAGACTGATTCTGCCAGGTGTGGGAAACTTCGGCGCTGTGATGGAATCTCTCAAAAAGCAGCACCTCATTGAGATTCTTCTCAACAGAATCAGAGAGGGCGTTCCCTATTTAGGAATCTGCGTTGGAATGCAAATTCTTCTTGAAGATAGTGAAGAATCGCCAGGAATCAAAGGGCTCTCCTTGGTTAAAGGGAGATGCCGTCGGTTCATAGCAAAGAAAGTGCCGCAGGTAGGGTTCAACTCTGTCCGCTCAAAGAGTAGTCTAATTGAGAACGGTGGATTCTATTATTTCATTAATTCGTATTACTGCGATGTGAAAGAGGAAGTCTCTGTTGCAACGGCGAACTATGAAGGAGATTTCTGTGCAGCGCTCGAAAAAGCCAATATCTTCGGAGTGCAGTTTCATCCTGAAAAGAGTGGAGAAACAGGTTTGAAGTTTTTAAGGAAATGGTGCGATGCTCTCTAAACGGATAATTCCCTGCCTTGACATAAAAGATGGGCGAGTAGTAAAAGGGATTCGTTTTAATGAACTCCGTGATGCAGGAGATGTGGTTGCTTTGGCGCACCGTTATTATGAGGAGGGAGCAGATGAGATTGCAATGCTGGATATAACTGCGACCGTCGAGAACAGAAGGACTGTGGCAGCCCTCATAAAAGAAGCAGCAAAGTCCGTCTTTGTGCCGATTCTCGCAGGTGGCGGAGTGAGAACTCTCTCTGACTTCGAGATGTTGCTTGAAGCAGGAGCCGACAAGGTCTCCATCAACACCGCTGCCGTAAGAGAGCCAAAGATTCTATCAGATGCGGCGAAACTTTTCGGCTCACAGTCCGTCGTCTTAGCGTGTGACACCCGCAGAAAAGCAGACGGAGGATATACTGTTCTCGTCGAAGGAGGAAAAACAGACACTGGACTTGAACTCTTTGCATGGCTTAAAGAATCTATCGAACGAGGAGCAGGGGAGATTCTACTCACCTCCTGGGACCTCGACGGAACACAGCAAGGTTATGACATCTCTCTTCTCAAGAGGGTAAGTGAGAGGTTTCCCGTTCCTCTGATTGCCTCAGGCGGCGCTGGGACAGCGGAAGATATAGCAGCAGCATTCCTCGAAGGGAAAGTAGATGCAGCGCTTGCTGCTTCAATCTTCCATTTCCGTAAATATACTGTCAAAGAAGTCAAACAGTTTCTCAAAAATAAAGGGCTGGAGGTGCGCCTATGATAATTCCGAGTATAGACCTTTCTGAAGGGAAAGCGGTTCAACTTGTCGGCGGAGAGAGAAAAGTTCTCGAACGAGAAGATGTGACCGGACTGGCAGAATCTTTTGCGCGTTTCGGAGAGGTGGCGGTTATCGACATAGACGCTGCCAGAGGAACAGGGTCAAATTCTACTGTCGTCGAGAAACTGTGTAAAATCGCCGACTGCCGTGTAGGAGGCGGGATAAGAGATGAGGAGACAGCGCGCCGCTTCTTACGCGCAGGTGCGAAAAAATTGATTCTTGGTACCGCTGCCACGCCAGCACTTTTAAGTCGTCTTCCAAAAGACTCTCTTATCGTTGCACTCGATGTGCGTGGAGGAGAGGTTCTTTCGCATGGGTGGCGCTCTTCGACAGGAGTCCGCGCCGAACAAAAAATCAAAGAGACCGAAGAATACTGCAGCGGATACCTCCTAACCGCTGTCGAAAAAGAAGGACGGCTTGAAGGAACTGACTGGGAACTCATCGAAAATGTTCGGAAAATGACATCTCTACCCCTCACAGTCGCCGGCGGTTTCGCCACGCTCTCGGACATCAAACGGGCACACGAACTCGGCTGCGATGTCCAACTTGGAATGGCGCTTTACACGAACAAAATCGACCTCGTAGAATCCTTCGTCTCGCTTATAAAATTCGATCCTCTCGTCCCAACCGTTGTCTCCGATAGAGAAGGAAACCTTCTCATGCTCGCATACTCCTCTCAAGACTCGTTAAAAGAAGCGCTGAAAACAGGCTGCGGAGTCTATTTCTCCCGCTCCCGCAACTCCATCTGGAAGAAAGGAGAAACCTCTTCCAACACACAAAAACTTCTGCGCGTCTTCCACGACTGTGACAGCGACGCGCTTCTGTTCATCGTCGAGCAGAAAGGAGACGCCTGCCACAAGGGCAAATACTCTTGTTTTGGAGAGCGCAAGTTCACGCTCAACTCCCTCCACAGAATCTTCAAGGAACGGGTTGAGAGTCAAAAGGAAGGGTCGTACACATTGAAACTTCTATCCGATAAGCAAACTCTCGGGGAGAAAATCAGAGAAGAAGCAGAAGAACTGGTCAAAGCAGAAACGGCGGAAGAAGTCCGTTACGAAGCAGCAGATGTGCTTTATTTCACCGCTGTTAAACTCTTTTCGGCAGGCGTGAGTTTCGACGAAGTGTTGAACGAATTAAGGGGAAGACAACGATGATAAGAATCAAGTTCACAACTCCAGCGGAGACAGCAGAGAAGTTAAGAACATCTTCTCTTTCAATGTCTCCTGATTTAAGTTCCGTTCCGAGGATAATCGAGGATGTGAAGAGGCGAGGAGACAAAGCACTCCGATACTGGTCTAAAAAACTGGACAGCGTCTCTCCTCAGGACTTTCGCGTAAGCGACGAGAAGATTGAGCAAGCACGAGCAAACCTTCAAAGAGAGTCTCTGGATGCGCTGCTGACATCGGCAAAAACAATTCGTAAGTGCGCAGAGGAGATTATGCACAACATCAGAGAGACTTCCTTTTCACTGGACGGACTCGATGTGTTCGTTGATTTCAGTCCTGTTGAAAGTGTTCTATGTTATGCGCCGGGAGGCAATTTCTCTCTACCGTCGAGCCTGCTAATGAGTGCAGTAACCGCACAAGTAGCAGGGGTCAAAAACATCTACGCATCCTCCCCAAACCCATCAGAAGCACTTCTTGCGGCGGCCTCGATTGCCGGCGTTAAAAACCTATATCGTCTGGGTGGAGCGCAAGCATTAGCCGCATTCGCCTTCTCCACGGAATCGATTCCAAAAGTAGATATGATAGTCGGAGCAGGTGGTGCCTATGTGACTGAAGCGAAACGGCTCCTTTTCGGACAGGTCGGCATAGATTTGATTGCAGGTCCTACGGAACTTCTGGTAATAGCAGACAGAAGCGGAAACGCCCGAATTATCGCCCTCGACCTTTTATCTCAGGCAGAGCACTCCCACGACTCGTTCTCTGCTTTTGTCTCCCCTGAGCCTGGACTACTCTCCGCTGTGAGGCGCGAAATCGCCGCCCTCCTTGACACGGCCAAGATTCCACGATGGTTATCCGAGAAGGCAAAGAAGATCCCCGCAGTATGCACAAGTCTTGAGCAAGCGGTCGAACTCGCAAACGCACTCGCACCTGAGCATATCCAACTGATGCTGAAGAGACCCGAAAAGTTTGCGAAGAGATTGACCCACTACGGCGCACTCTTCGTTGGCAGGGAAAACGGCACAGTTTTTGGTGACTACTGCGCCGGAACAAATCACATCCTTCCGACCTCATCCGCCGCCAGATTCTCTTCTGCCCTTTCGCCTCTCACATTCTTAAGACTCCGATACCGAACCATCCAGAAGAAAACCATCTCGCCGAAACTGATTCAATGCGCATCAAAACTAGCCGAAACAGAAGGATTAAAATTTCACTCCCTCGCTGCAAGTTCAAGATTCAGAATTTGAATATGGAATAGCATCTATCGTCATATAATACGGGCATAAGCAAGAGGATACAAAAGATGGAAGAGATGGCATCTCCACCTCCGACAGGCGAAGAAAAAGAGAAAAGCGAACCGAAAGCCGAGTTAAAAAGCGAAATAAAGGACTGGCTCTCAAAAGAACTGGAACGGTGGGTTAAAGAAGATGTAGTAGATGCGAAGCAGGCGGCGAAACTGGCGAGTCTATACGGAATCGAATTGACGGAGCAGGTGCGCAAAGCAGCCCACAATTATCTCATCACGGCACTCGCTCTCATCGGAGCCGTATGCGTCGGTATCGGAGCCATTCTTTTCGTCGCAGCAAACTGGGAAGAGATTCCTCGCTTTCTCCGTCTTGCTATGATTTTTGGCGTCCTTGCCGCAGCATACTACGGAGTCTATCATCTCGACAAAAAGGGCTATAAAATTGCATCAATCGCTCTCTTACCTG
>JAOAAR010000018.1 GCA_026418755.1 Planctomycetota bacterium | reverse complement strand
GCATAGGGCTGGCTGTTTCAGTCAACCAGATTAAACGGTTTATTGAGAGATTCAAAAACGCACCTGAAGGAACCATAGTCTCTCACGGAACTATTCAAGGACTTCATTTGAGTAACAACCCCAAGATACTGGCTACCGTTGAGAAGGTTGACCCTAACTCTACTGCGGAAAAGGCAGGTTTTAAGGTAGGTGACATCATCACAAAACTTGATGAATACGAGATTCCGAGCGCTCCCCGTTTCTGGGGCGCTCTTCTTGCTTATCCTGAAGGATGGCAGGTGAAAATAGAAGTCAGACGAGCCCAGGAAACTCTCCGGTTGACCGCGGTCCTCGACAGATACGGACCTGCAGCAGGACCTGCTGCTCCGCGCACGGACGCTTATATGGGAGTTCTCTTTAACCCTGAGCCTGTGAATGGTGGCTGCCAGATTCAACAAATTGTGCAGGGCTCTCCTGCGGATAAGGCAGGGCTTAAGGTTGGTGATGTTATTATTGAAGCGGAAGGTAAAAAGATTGACGGACCTCAAGCGATGCTCGACCTTCTGGCAACTAAAAAACCAGGCGACAAACTGAAACTGAAACTCCTTCGTGATGGGAAGGAGATGGAATTAGAAATGGAACTCGGACGCCGCCCTCAACCGCCACAGCCTCGCTAATATGATTCAACTTTCCTGATTTTCCCTCGCTTTTGAAAAAGGTTGTAGAAGCAGTCCTATTCTGATATAGTGAATGAAGGGCATGATAGGAGGAAAAAGATGAACATTGTCACAAGAGGGGATTTTGACGGACTGGTCTCAAGCATTCTATTAACAGAGGTGGAGAATGTTCGTCAGATTCGTTTCGTTCATCCGAAAGATGTGCAGGATGGTTTGATTCAGGCAGGAGTGGAGGACATTGTCGTCAATGTGCCGTATATCAAAGGGTGTGGCCTCTGGTTTGACCACCACATTTCTGAGGAGGATAAAGTTCCTGTTATCGGAGACTTCAAAGGAAGATTTGAGAAGGCTCCGAGTGCAGCGCGGGTCATTTACAATTACTATTCTCCTAAACACCGCGAAAAACTGGACCGTTTTAAGGACGCTCTCGAGGCGGCTGATAAGTTGGACAGCGCGCAACTCTCAATTGAAGATGTGACCAACCCTTCTGGCTGGATACTGCTTGGGTTGACAATTGACCCTCGTTCTGGGCTTGGTCCTGATTTCCAGAAGTATTTTCGTTGGCTTGTTGAGTATGTGAAAGAACTACCAATTGAAAAAGTGTTAGAGAACAAGGAGGTGAAGAAACGCACTGACAGAATTCTCAAGGAGCAGGAGGAACATAAAAGACTTCTCAGCAAGTATGCAAGACTCGATGGGAATGTCATAGTTACTGATTTTCGTGGCTTAAAGGAGAAGCCTGTGGGTAACCGATTCCTTGTTTATACGATGTTCCCCAAGGCTAATGTGGAGATGCGCTTGTTTGACGGTCACAAAGGGGCGGTGGTTGTAGCGGTGGGACACAGTATTTTCAATCGCACTTGTAAGGTGAATGTCGGAGAACTACTGAAAAGATACGGTGGCGGCGGTCACAAGTCTGTTGGCACCTGCCAACTCGACCCGACAACCGCTGAGCCCAAAATTAAAGAGATTTTGAGCACTTTGAAAGCAAATCGCTGAAGAATATGTTAGAGAGAGCAGAGGCTTGTTCCTTCCCCATAATGGGAGAGTAACTCTTCTGCTATTACTTTGTAGTTCACTTCGCCTTTTAAGCAGATGTGACAGGCGTTCGGAAAGCTTTTAAGCCAGACCATCTGTCTACGCGCCAACTGCCAATGACGGGTTTCTATTCTCTTCATCGCCTGAACAAGGGTGGTTTTTCCTGAGAGGTATTCTATTATCTCTGCGTATCCTGCCGCCTGCGAGGCGGTTGCACTCAATCCCCCTCTTTCCATTAGCCGCTTTACTTCCTCGACGAATCCTTCTTCAATCATACGGAGTAGACGGGCGCGGATGCGATTGCGCAATTCTTCTTTGCCGCGCCATAAAACGACCAGAAAATACTCTTGTTTTGTCTCTCCGAACTGCCTCTGTAAAAGCGAGATTGGACAGCCGACCGTTTCGTAAACCTCAAGGGCTCGAACGATTCGCTTCAGGTCGTTCTTATGAATCCTCTCAGCAGATTGAACATCAATCTCTTTTAACCTTTTATAAAGAGTTTCCACACCTTTTTCTTTTGCCTCCTCGTAAAGTCTGCGTCTCAAACTCACATCAGCAGGTGCACCGTCGAACAGCCCTTCTACCAGTGCCTTTATGAAGAGAGGAGTTCCGCCCTCAAACAGAAACGGCACCCTCTCATTATTGAAACGCTCAATCAGAGTATTCGCCTCTTTCACATACCTTGCGACATCGTAGGTCTCGTAGGCATCCACTATATCTATCAAGTGGTGAGGGATTCTGCTGCGGATGTGGATGGATGGCTTGTCTGTGCCGATGTCCATGCCGCGGTACAGTTTCATCGAGTCGATTGAGATGATGTGGGCGGATGTAAGGGATGCAAGTGCTTGTGCAAGGGAACTTTTTCCTGTGGCAGTTGCGCCGCTCACTATAAACAGTTTTCTCATCGGAAACAGTCCGAAAGAGAGATTTTGAGGAGAAGACGGAGCGCTTCAATAATGGTGAAAAGATTCATCTTACTCTTGCCCTTTGAGCGTCTGTCGAAGCGCATTGGAACTTCAAGAACACGGAAGCCCAACCTTCTCGCCCACCAGAGCATCTCTATCTGGAAGGCAAAACTTTTTGAAGAGATGAGTTGAAGCGGAATGCGGCGGAGAGCAGAAGCACGCCATAGACGGAATCCACTGGTGTAATCTTTAACAAAGTTTCCAATAACTATCCGACATAGAAGAGACGCGCAGCGGGTAATGAGACGGCGAAGCGGCGGTAGCCCTTCGTAAGAGCCGCCGCGGACAAGACGGGAGCATAGAACAATATCATAGTAGTCACTTTGAATGGATTTAAGCATATCAGTGAGGGATTCAGGTGGGTGAGAGGAGTCGGCATCCATTTGGGCTATGAATTCGGGCGTTTCGCTTGAGAGGAGATGGATATATGAATCACGATAGGCGCTACCCATACCAAGCCGTTGAGGACGGAGTAACAGCCGCAGGCGCCCTCCGTGTCTTTTTTGATGTTCTCTCACTACATCAGCGGTTCCGTCAGGAGAAGAATCGTCTGCGACCAGAACTGAGGCGCCCATAGAAAGGAGCGGCGGAAGCAGACGAGAAAGGTTATCCGCTTCATTGTATGTGGGAATCACCACTACGATTCTTTGAAGGACATCTTCCTGCATCAGAACAGGTCACTTCAAAAGGAGGGCTAATAACAGAAACCCTTCTTCGAGTTTTATTTTGCCTATAAGAAGTGGCTTCTCTTTCAACGGATATTTAGTGTCAAGAACAGTCTCTTTCTTCTCTTCTTTCTCCCTAATAATTTTTATGTGGACGCGCACCACACCCTCTTTCGTCACCTCCTCTACACTCACTTCTGCTTTCAAGTTATCAGGCAAAGCAAGGGTCAGTTTTGAGTCTTTCTGTGCTGTTAATGAATCTTTGTTGATGAGAGAGAATCTTTTAAGTCCTGTCTCTTTCAGGTATTTTTCAATATCTTTGAGATTTTCGGGGCATTCGAAGTCTTTTCCTTCTGCGTATCCGCGGATAGCGTAGAGTTCTATGTTTTTGTCGGATGCAAAAAGTAGCCCCAAAAATGCGCACATACATCCTATTAGACACAAACAGAACAAGAATCTTGTCACTTCACTTCCCCCATTTCACCTTTGTTGCTCACCATCATTATAATCATAACGTTCTCCGTTTCCAGAACCATTGGGGTATATTCGCTGCTGTATTCCAGTATCTCTAATGTTCCGCTGTCGGCAATAGTCTCTTTTTCTGGAGATGATTCTGCAGCAAAGACTAACCATAAGAGGGATGCAAGTAGGAGTAAAGCAGCCACGCTTATCAGACTCATATTCCTTATGAAATGGACTTTTTTGCGAACAAGGATGCGGCGGGTAGTCTCTTCCTTGATTTTCTGCCAGCAGGAATCCCATTGCTTTTCTTCGACTTCCTCTGCTGCAACATTGTTGCGCAAACTCTCTAGAGAGCGGAGTTGCTCGATGTGTTTTGCGCATTCAGGGCAGACTTTTATGTGCTCACGGGCAGCATTTTCGCGCTCCCCTTTCAGTTCGCCATCAAAATACGCTCCTGCTTCTTCAGCCCATTTGCAAACCATAGTTGGAACCTCAAATATAGTCTGCTAAAGCATCAAGCAGTCTCTGCCGAGCATAAAAAAGCCGTGACATCACCGTTCCAAGTGAACATTTCAAAACCTTCGCCATTTCGGTGTACGAGAGTTGCTCGAAGAAACGGAGAGTGAAGACAATTCGTAGTTTTGGGGAAAGGGCGTTTAAGGCGCTTTTGAAGGCGGTTTCAAGTTCTCTCCGCTCAACGACTCTGTCAGGCGTCTCGCAATCGTCCCTTTTCGACTCCAGAATCTCTTCCTCCACAGATTCCTCTTTTCTGCTCCTTTTGCGGCGCAGAAAATCGTAACAGCAATTGATTGTGATTCTATGCAGCCAAGTAGAAAACTTTGCGCCGGCACGAAACCCTTTGATTCCGCTTAGCAAGTGGACGAACACCTCCTGAACCACATCCAAAGACTTTTCTTCATCAAAGAAAGAGCGCGCGATTCTATAAACACGACTACGGTACCGTCTGAAGATGGCAGATGCAGAACTCTCATCCCCAATTTTTAGCCGCTCCACCAACTCTTCGTCACTCAACTTATCAGACGCATCTGCTTTCATATTATTCGCCATTTATTCTACTCTCTTGAAAGACTTTCTTGAAAAATCTCTCAATCTGAGATTATATTCCAAGGAAGTAGTATAATCCAGAGCGTTTCGTCCTGCAAGCGACACATCTAATGGAGTCCTAACAAGTTTGTTAGAATGAGTTTATCTTGTTGGGTGAAGTTGCGGATTTTTATGTATTCTGCCAGGAATTTTTTGAAGGAGTCAAGAGGGAGAGATTCTTTAAGTCGCTTGAGGTCTTTTGCTGCTTTTTTGAGAGAGAGGTTTCTGATGAGTTTTGTGTTGTCGTAATCGCATAGAATCACTGAGTCTTCTGGGGTGATGATGATGTTAGGAGGTTTCAAATCGCCGTGAAAGACAGATGCGTTATGAAAAGTGGCTACTGAGTGGGCAAGAGAAAGAACAAAAGAATCAGGAAGAGCCTCCTTCCGAAGAAGTTCTGAGAGGGGTGTCCCCTCGACAAAAAGGGTTATGAGGATGGATTCTTGGAGGGTGAGGAATCTGCGTTTGAAGAGGGCGGCGACAGGAGTAAGAGAGGGAAGGTTCAATTTTTCAATGGAGGAGGCGATTTTGAAGTTATAGAGGATGCGCCCGTAACGGGGAGGGAGATGACGCAAGATGTAGGCGATGGAGCGTGGTTTCGAGAGTTTCAGATGGAGAGTGAGTCCGAAAGCTTTGAAGACGGCGGCGAATGTTGAGTATGAGTCTCTTAAGATTCTTACTTCCTCTATTTCATCTACTTTATTCTTCTCTTTTATTTCTGACAGTCTTTGAGCAATAGATACAAGTTTATCTGCGAGGTGGGCAAACTTTTCTGTGATGAAGACCGTATAGGTGGAGATTCGAAATCTGTTCATAGGTTTTCTAACGCCTCGATAAGTTGTTTTGCGCGTGCTTCCGCACAGAAACGGTCTCGGGCGGTCTTGCGCAACCAGTTTGACAGTTCGGCTCTGCCTAAGTCAAAGGCAAGGAGAGATTCTATTTTTCCTGATGCTTCTTTTTCGTTGTTAACAATAAGGACGGAGCCTTCATCGAATTGAGATTCCGTATCGGCGGATGGAAGGGTTACAATGGGGATGCCGGCGGCTGCGGAGTCGAAAACTTCTCCAGTAAGACCGCCTTGGGAGTTTGGAACATAAAGAGCGACTCCACTTGATTTGAGAAGGGAAAGAGGCTCTTTGGTGAGTTCTTTTTTCAGTTTGCGGCGGAGAAAAGGGGAGAGAGATGTTGCTTTATGCCAGCCGCCACCTGCCAATGCACACTCTATTCGTCTCTTGCGGAGTTCGTTTAAGTATTTCTCTCTTTGGAAAGAATAGTTTCCTATAAGAAAAAGTTGAGGAGAAAAGGTATGTGGAGTTTCAACTGTAAACGCTTCCTCAAGGGAAGGGGGATATAGTGCTACTGATGAAGGGAAACCATCCTGTTTTGCGGTCTTGCAGGCGATTAGAGAAGAGGAGAAGAAAGATGTGCAGATGCTTGCGAAGGGTGAGAAATTCTGGCGGTAGAAAGGCTCTTCAAAGTTAAAGAGGATGAGTTGAGTAGCAGAGGGAGGGCGGATTTTGTCGGCAGAGAATGGTATTTGGGCGTCCAGGAGAGCAACATCGGGGCGGAGAGACAGAAGAACCTCGTTCAAAAAAAGGGAGAAAACCTCTCGCTTTGATTTTGCTGGAGGGAGATTTTCGGACTGTTTGAGAAGAGATTGTGAGGAGAGAAAGGATGTTTTTATCTGAAAAGTGTTGAGAGCGTTCGAGAGGAGTTTGGTGCGTGGAGAATCGCTTATGATAAGGAGATGCATTGTTTGCTCTCCGTCATGAATGTTTTAATGTTTTTTCGAGAAAATTTGCGATTTTTTCTGCTATCTCTTTTACAAGAGTTTTTGATTTTCCTTCGACCATGAGTCTTACAATGGGCTCTGTTCCTGAGTAGCGCAGGAGGATTCTACCCTCGCCGTGCAATTTTGCCTCCGCTTCTTTGAGTTGCTCGCTCAAATTGGGAATTTGCTCAAAGGGGATTTTTCTTTCTGTGGGCACATTGATGAGTATCTGTGGATACCGTTTGATTCTCCCATTGAGGGAGGAAAGAGGAGTGTTGGTTTTCTGCATAACTTCGAGGAGGCTCAAGGCTGTCCAGATACCGTCGCCGGTGTGGGTGCGGTCGAGTAGAATTATATGGCCTGATTGTTCCCCTCCAAGCACAGCGTTGGATTTTAGCATCTCCTCGAGGACATATCTGTCACCGACCTTGGTTCGAAGAAGTCTTATACCTGCTTCTTTGAGAGAGTGCTCAAGACCAAAATTGGACATTACGGTGGCGACGACGGTGTTGTTTGAGAGTTTTTTTTCATTTTTAAGGTAGCGGGCATAGATGGAGATAAAGTTGTCCCCGTCGCAGATGTTACCTTTTTCATCTACGGCTATGACTCTGTCGCCGTCACCGTCGAAAGAGAACCCGATATAGGCAGAAACTCTTTTCACCTCCTTTGCTGTTTTTGAAGGGAAAAGCGCTCCACCTCTGTTTATGTTTCTGCCATCTGGGTTTGAGTTGAGAAGATACACATAAGCGCCCAATCGATTGAACAACTCCGGAATCACATATGTTACCGCTCCGTTTGCGCAGTCGACGACGATGCGTCTACCTCGCAGGTCGAACCGTTTCAGCGCCCATTCGACAAGAGTATTTGTGTAAATTTCGAGAGAGTCTTCTCTGTAGGTATAAGAGCCGATTTCCCCTTCTGAGGGGGTTAAGGACTCATAGTAGTTTTCGATGAGGTGCTCCAATTTCTCTGTGATTTTGAAGCCATCACGGTCGAAGAACTTTATGCCATTGTATTCGTTTGGATTGTGTGAGGCAGAGATGAAGATTCCGCAGTCGCATCTGAAGTGGCGGGTGAGAAAGGAGCAAGCAGGCGCAGGAGTCACACCTGCATAGAGGATGTCTACTCCTGACGCAAGAAGTCCCGATAAGAGCGAGCCTCTAATCATATGTCCTGAGGAGCGAGTATCGAGGGAGAGAAGAACTTTTGGACGCTTTCTGTTGAAAGTTTTATTTGAACGGGAGAAGAGAGAGGGTGCGTTTTTCAGTGCTGCTGCAACAGCGCGGGCTATGCGCAGGATACTCTCGGGAGTCAGTTTTCCTTTTCCTGCCAGGTCTCGGATTCCGTCTGTGCCGAAGAGGTTCATTTTTATTCCTCCTTCTTTGGATGCAAAATTTCGACATGAACTTCTTTCGTTTCGCTCAAAGAGACATCTGCCATCTCAGGGGGCAGGAGGAGTTTCACTTTTCGCACATAGGGGACGCCCGGCTCAGGCATCATCGTCTCATCAACCTCTATGTATGCCTTTATTTTCTTCTCTATATCCGAGGTTGAGAGCAAACTCTGGGGACCCTTTAGAAGGAGTTTTACTCTGCCAGACGGCTCAGTTTGAGGTTTGACAGTGAACGGGTAATTGTTAGGAGTAATGATTGAAAGGGGAATCTCTACTTCCTTCAAAGTATCCTTCTCGCGAAGTAGTCCACGAACTCGGACGGTTGTGTCGCATCGGATAGGTGTTCCATCAATGGATGATACGATTCTATAGTCACCTGAGAAAGAGACAGAGCGGTCTTGAAGCGAGATAGGCTCCGTAGGTATGGAGTTAAGAGTAGCAAGTTTGTCGGCCGGTCCTGTTACTGTCACTTCGGTTGGCTCTGCAGAAGGCTGTCCAAGGAGTTCGTAGCCGCTTGCTGGAGAGCCAATGAATTGAGGTTCAACTTTGAGCCTTTTAGACATCAGTCTACGGGCGACCACATTGACAGATTTCGGCTCGAAAGAAGCGGTTGTAATCTCCGATGGGAGCCCAAGCGCTTCTAGTGTTATGCGTANGGGAATAGGAACTCCAATTGGTGGGTCTTCAAGTTTATACACCCCTTGAATCAGGTTGCCTGCCGGAAAATAACGGTCTCCCAATCTCCGCGGACAACGGAAGACCCCTTTTATTTGCTGAATGGAAGAGGGTTCCACCATTATATCCTCTACGGGAACGCCTTTCTTGGTAACGATTATGTTGAGCGAGAGGTCATCTCTTTTGTATGTTTCAGTCACTTCAAGAGACGCAAGCATCCAGATTATCAGGGCAAGAACAAGAGCAGTCAATTTTGTGCGATAGTTACTGATGAAGGCAAGTCGTAAGAGTTTAAACATATCACCATCCTTTCTCCATTTCCTCTTTCTGAGCGTATAACTCTCTCAGCCGTTTTTCAAGAGAGGGCTTGTCCAGATTCCGTTCGAGTTCGCCCCCAACTGCAATTGAAATGGCACCTGTCTCCTCTGATACCACTATGGCAACAGCATCTGAATCCTCTGTGACTCCAACTGCGGCTCTGTGGCGCGTTCCCAACCCCAGTTTCGGGTTTTCAGAAAGAGGCAAAAGACATCCAGCGGCTGCTATCCGATCGTTCACCACTATCGTCGCTCCGTCGTGTAATGAAGAGCCCGGATAAAATACAGACTCCAGGAGTTCAGCGCTCACTTTCGCATCAATTTTAACTCCTCCTTCGAGATAAGGTGACAGGCTCACATCGCGTTGGAGGACTATAATTGCGCCGACACGGTTGCGAGATAACCTTAAAACTGCTCTTTCTATTTCCTCAATAACTGTTTTACCTGAACGCAGCAGATGTCCGAAAATGGGAGTCTGCCCTAACCTTACTAGTCCTCTGCGAAGTTCGGGCTGAAAAACTATAATGAGCCCGAACAGTGCGGCTTCCAAAAAACGGTGAAGGAGATAGTTCATCCGCTCCAGGTCGAAGCGAATAGAGATATAGTAGAGAATAAGAAAGAGGGCAACAAGGAGAAGTGCTACTCCACGGAATATCCCTGCCCCTTTTGTTCCTCTTAGGAATCGTAGAACGGTGTAGATAATGGCGAAGAGAATTGCTATTTCTACTGCATCTTTAACTAGCCACATTCAAGTGCTCCGTAATGATTGCTTTTGTAACCATTGCAGTTTCTCTTACTTCTTGTGGGTCATGGACTCTGAGAATGGATGCGCCGCCTATAACCGCTGCTGCACACGCTCCGAGCGTCCCGAAAAGCCTCTCCGCGGGTGATGTTTTTCCTGTTACGGCGCCGATAAACGATTTACGGCTTACTCCAAACAGAAGAGGGTAGCCAAGAGATTTCAGTTGATGTGAGCGATTGATAAGGGTGAGATTGTGCTCGTATTTTTTGCCGAAGCCGATTCCGGGGTCAATGATGATTTTGTTGCGCGGGATGCCGCAGGCAAGCGCTTTGGAGATACTGTTACGCAATTCTTTGATTATTTCGCTCATAAGGTTGTCGTAAGAAGGATTGTTTTGCATTGTGCGCGGTTCACCCTTTATGTGCATCAGCACTACGGGGGCACCGTGTTGGGCGGCTATTTCGCCAATGGCAGGTTCTGCTTTGAGTGCGGTGATGTCATTGAGCATTTTTGCGCCTGCCCTTAAAGCAGCATCAGCCACTTCTGCTTTGTATGTGTCAACACATAAGGGGATTCGGAGTC
>JAOAAR010000017.1:1157-2935 GCA_026418755.1 Planctomycetota bacterium | reverse complement strand
AGATGTGTATAAGAGACAGGTTCTGCGCCAGGTCTTGTTGACTCGCCTCCAATGTCTAGTATATCTGCTCCTGCTTCAGCGAGACGGAGCCCTCTCTCGACTGCGCTGCTCTGGGTTATGTATCTGCCACCGTCGTAAAAGGAATCAGGGGTTACATTCAGAATTCCCATGATTAAAGGTCTTTTTCTTATCCGCAACTTTCCGCCGTGATAAGGGATATCGAATTCGCTCTTGAAGTAGTTTTCGATAGTATAGACACAACTTTCAGCAATAGCCCACGCTTCTTCTCCCTTTTCGAGGTGGTAGGGGAGTTGTTGAAAGGATGCTTTTCTGCCGGTAAGGGCAAGTGTGCCTGTTTCGCTTAAGCGGGCGGCGAGGGTGTCAGCGATTGCTCCTGCTCCACCTAAGGCAGAGAATTCTTCTTTGAGGAGAAATGCTTGGTCAAAACGCAGATTTTCTATCAGAAGGGTCATGACGGACGAATCGCGCACGAGACGGTTTGCTCCACGGCTGCCTATTCCAGCCAGTCTTAACTCATCCGTGAGGGATGAACAGTCGTTATGAATTATCACTCTGATGTTGTGGCGATGGGCTATTTTCTCCTTTTCGCTCATCACCTCTTCGCTTATCATTCTTTCGTTCCTCCGCTGATTTCTTCCGAGTGTTTAGCGATTCTATATCTTTCGTTTTTATTAAAGTTTCAACTTCTTCGAAAGAGAGTGCCTCATAGCGCATAAGACTTTGTGCTATTAATTCGACCTCATCTCTATGTTCTCGGAGAAGGTCTTTTGCACGCTCATAACATGAGCCGATAAGTTTTTGTACTTCTTCGTCAATTTTTCTGGCTGTTTCTTCAGAAAATTCTCGCTTTCCCAAGAAATCTGCTCCCAAAAACATTGATTGGTTGACTAGACCATATTTTATGGGTCCCAGTTGGTCGCTCATTCCCCATTCTGTGACCATCATTCGGGCGATTTCAGTAGCACGATGGATGTCATTCTGTGCTCCTGTGGTTACATCATTGGAGAAAAGTTCCTCGGCGGCTCGTCCTGCCATCATCAAGGTTATGTCGTCAAGAAGCCTTTTTCTGCGGAGGTTGAGTAACTCTTTTTTGGGTTGGAGCATTGTTGCTCCCCCACTCATTCCTCTTGGTATGATGGTCACTTTGTGGAGTTTATCCGCATCGGGAAGGTAGTATGCTGCCAGGGCATGACCGCTCTCATGGTATGCGATGATTCTCCTGTCCTCTTCTTCCATCACTCTCGATTTCTTTTGAGTTCCCCATTTCACTTTGTCGCGTGCCTCTTCAAGACACTCCATATCTACTGCATCCTTGTCGCGGGAGACGGCTATTAGGGCGGCTTCGTTTATAAGTGCTTCCAATTCAGCACCAGAAAACATTGGCGTCAATTTTGCAATTACAGACAGATCAACATCCTTTGCCAATCGCACCTTTTTGGCGTGGACTTTTAAGATTCCTTCACGCCCTTTCACATCCGGAAGGTCAACCATAATCACTTTATCGAATCTACCGGGTCTTAAGAGTGCGGGGTCTAACATATCGGGGCGGTTTGTTGCGGCGATTATTATGATTCCCTCATCAGTTTCGAAGCCGTCCATCTCCACAAGGATGGCATTCAAAGTGGATTCGCGCTCATCCTGTCCCCCGCCTGGGATTCCAACTCCACGTTTTCTTCCGATGGCGTCGACTTCATCAAGAAAAACTATGGAAGGGGCGTTCTCTTTGGCGCGCTGGAAGAGGTCACGGACTCTGGATG
>JAOAAR010000017.1:0-1147 GCA_026418755.1 Planctomycetota bacterium | reverse complement strand
GCACCTACTCCGACGAACATCTCGACGAAGTCGGAGCCTGATATGGAGAAGAATCGGACGCCGGCTTCACCTGCTACCGCTTTCGCCAGCAGTGTCTTCCCTGTTCCGGGCGCTCCGACTAGGAGAACTCCTCTCGGTATACGAGCGCCCATTCTTCTAAACTTGGAAGGGTGTTTTAAAAACTCAACAACTTCGAGCATCTCTTCTTTTGCTTCTTCGATACCTGCAACATCTTCGAATGTGATTTTCATTTTCTCTTTTGTTGCTAGCCGTGCCTTGGCACGACCGAAAGAGAAGATTCCACCACCTGCACCGGGGGAACGGAACGACCTTGTAAGAAGCATCCACAAAAACAGCAGGAGAAGAACTGGAAGGGCAAGCGAAAAGAAGAGGCTTGACCAGAACCCGCCCGAAGGCTCGTAGACCACCTTCGGCGGCGAAGGGTTCTCTTTGGAAGGTTTTATCAACCAGTCTATCTTTTCGCTTGAAAGGTACTCTTTCGGAACGGAAAGAACTATTTTTTTATCCGTTCCTTCACGGAGAGTGAGAGTCAATTCCTCCCCGCTTATGAGGATTTTCTCTACTTTGCCGTCTGCAATATATGCGTTCAGTTTGTCGAGAGTTGGTTCTTCTTTGGATGGGGCTATGGTTTGCTGTCCTACAATGAACAGAAAAGCGACCAGAATCGCTATAAGGAGGAGAGTGATGAATCCTCTCGCTTTTGGCTGTGACGACTGATGGTGTTCTTCAGACATTCAAGTCTCCGCTCAGAATCTACTCCCACGCTAAAAGTTTAACTTATCCGCTTTTTTCTGTCAACTGAATCAAGCAGTTGCGGAAATTGTTTGTGTTTTTGCCCTTCTGCGATAAGATTAAAGAAACTAATAGGTTGGGAGTGTTGTCTAACTTAAGAAGGTCTTTACTGGAGGTTTTTGTCATGAGATGGTCTGTTTTTCTTTTGGTGATTGTTTTTTGGGCAGCCGCAGGTGCTGACGAAGAGGTGACAGCGGTGAAGTCAAAGATTGAAGCGGTGACGGTCTATTTGAACGGTGCGACAGTGACACGGGGTGCAGAGGTGGATGTGAGGGTAGGCAGTCAGACGATTGCTTTTGAGGGGTTGCCTGGGATTGTTATAGATGATTCTGTC
>JAOAAR010000182.1 GCA_026418755.1 Planctomycetota bacterium | reverse complement strand
TCCATCGTGTTCAATATAAGACGGTCCTTCATCTCCTCTATTATTTCAATCTTCTTTACCCCCGCTTCGATAGCCTTCTGCACCATCTCTGGAGTTATCTCTTCACCTAAAGAACCTATCTTTACCCTTTCCTTCCCCCCCTCTTTCGAACTTACCCCCGCAGGCTCCTTCTTGTTGTCTTCTTTGTCACCACTTCCAACCAACAGGTCATGGGCAAGCCATTTCCCCACAACCTTCCTCAGATTCTTCGAAGAGAGTTCCACCACTTCCGTAGGATAAAACGCCCTCACCACCTCCTCGTCAGTGTCAAAAGGAGGTTTCCCATTCATAGGGTCATCAGGGTTCAACATCGCCCGTAAAAACAGCGTGGCAGGAAATCTCTGGCTTTTGTCTATTCTTAACTCTATCGTGTCCTTCCTTGTTGTGTAAATCTCGAGCCACGAACCCCTCTCAGGAAGAACCCGACAATTGAAAAGTTGTCGCTCACCTGGAACTTCTTCCTCTCCAAAGTCTACGCCAGGCGAGCGATGCAACTGACTCACAATCACTCTCTCTGTACCATTTATAATGAACTCGCCACCACCTATCATCACCGGAACATCACCAATGTAGACATCCTCTTCCTTCGTCTCTCCCCCTTCTATCACCATACGGAGCCGCGCCCTCAACGGCCTGCCGTATGTGAGCGAAAGTTTATGACACTCGTACTCAGAATGCATCGGCTTTCCGAGAGTATAATAAAGATACTCAAGTCTCACACTCTTATCGTAACTCTCTATCGGAAAAGTCTCCCGAAAAAGAGACTCCAATCCTTCGTTCCTCCTCTTCTTAGGCTCGACATCCGCCTGCAAAAAACGCTCATAAGACTTACGCTGGATACTTACCAAATCACCCACCGAAAGCGCCTCAGGATACCTCGCTATCTTCCGCTTATTATTCATCCTCACCACCTCAAAATAGACAAAAACACCCCTCCTTCACAACAAACCGCATCCAGTTAAAACAACATACTCTACCTCTACTTCAGGCTGACAGTCGCCCCCGCCTCCTCCAACTGCTTCTTTATCTTTTCCGCCTCGCTCCTTTCTACATCTTCCTTCAGAACTTTCGGACCCTGCTTTATCGAATCCACAAAATCTTTCGCCTCCTTCAAACCAAGAGTCACCACCTGCCGTACAACTTTTATGACAGGAACCGACTTCTCAGGAACAGATTCTATCACAATCGAACAAGTCGTTTTGGCTTCCTCTTTCTTCTCCTCCGCTTTCTCCACCGGCGCCCCCGCAGAAGCAACCGCAGGTGCTGCCACCACCGCCTCCACGCCGAAACGGGCTTTGTATGCGTCAATCAACTCTTTCAACTCCATCAAATTCAGCGCCGCTATCTTGTCAAGTATCTCCTCAATCTTGTTAGAAACCTTTGCCTCTGTTGCCATAACCTTTCCTCCTATAAATCCTAAAAAATCCTTATCCTTTTTAACCCCTCTCTCAACTCTTGCCTCCCTCCTTCTCTCCCATTTTCTTGTAATGCTCTTCCATACAAAGCAGCAACCTCTGCAAATGGGAACTCATAAGAGAAAGAAGCAGAGAAAATCCTCCCGCGAAAAGCCCCACAATGGTGGTATGCATACTCTTCCTCGACGGCAATTTCATCACCTCATCAAACTGCTCCACCCCTCTCATCTTCCCGAAAGCATAAACCCCCTTTATTGCCACTTCCTTCCCGCCCTTCTCCCATGAAACGAAAGCCTTACATATGTCAACAATATCAGCATCTCCCCATAAGACCGCAGTGGGTCGACGAAGAGCCTCCGCAGGAATCTCTACACCGTTCTTGCGCATCGCAAGTTCTATGATACTATTCTTCGTTATACTTACCCTAACCCCGCTCTTCTTCAAATGCGCACGCATCCCATCGATAGTCCGAGAATCAAGCCCCTCAAAATTGATGAAAAGAAAACCATCTTTCCCCTCCCACCTCCGACTCATCTCATCAACCATCTTCTCTTTCATCTTACGACGAAATGAAACTCTCATCTCACCTCTCCCTAATTCCCCTCAGAAATCCTCAATCGGCCCATCACACTACCAACTCTATAGACGGACTCATCGTCGCCGATAAACTCACCTTTTTAAGATATGTCCCCTTAACCGACGCCGGCTTCTGCGCCTTTATGTGCTCAATCACCGCATTCACATTCTCTATGAGATGCTCTTCCGGCATCGAAAGTTTTCCCACAGGCATATGGACATTCCCCGTTGCATCATTTCTGTACTCAAGCCTTCCTCCCTTAAACTCTCGTACAGCCTCTCCTATTTTTGTCGTCACTGTGCCTGTTTTCGTCGAGGGCATCTTTTTAATAGGTCCAAGCACCTTCCCCAACTTTCCTACATGACGCATCATATCAGGGGTCGCCAAAGCCACATCAAAATCCGTCCAGCCGTTTTTCACTTTCTCAACCAATTCAACTCCACCCACCTCATCCGCCCCTGCCTTCCGCGCCTCCTCCGCAGCATCACCCTCGGCAAACACCGCTACCTTCATCTGCCTGCCTATCCCGCGTGGAAAAGAAAATGCCCCTCGAATCGTCTGTTCTCCCTTTCTCGGGTCTATTCCGAGAACAAACACTATATCTACCGTCTGGTCAAACTTGGTCGTTCCCAGCATCTTCAATTTCTTCACCGCCTCCTCAACACTCAACTTCACCTTCTCACCACCCAGAATTTCCACACACTTCTTATACCTTTTACTCCGCTTCATCTTGCTAACCCTTAAATTCCACAACTACTCTTCCACAATAATCCCCATCGAACGAGCCGTCCCCTCCAGCGTTCTCACCGCCGCCTCTACAGAAGAGGCTGTTAAATCGTCCATCTTCTGTCGTGCTAATTCAACCAGTTTCTCCCTCTTGATCTTTCCAACCACCTCCTTGCCGGCAGCCCCTGAACCCTTTACAACTTCCACCGCCTGCTTTAGCAATACCGCAGCAGGTGGCTTCTTTAACACAAAATCAAAACTCTTATCTTTATACACCGTGATTATCACAGGAAGTATGACCCCTGCCTGCTTCTTCGTCGCCTCATTGAAGCGGCTCACAAACTGCCCAATGTTCACCCCATGCTGCCCCAATGCAGGTCCCACGGGCGGCGCAGGCGTCGCTTGTCCGGCAGGTATCTGCAGTTTTATCTGCGCCACCACCTCTTTCTTACCACCACTAGCCTTCACACCAGCCATCCCTTATCCCTCAAACCTATCCCCTCACCAATACGCCATATCCTTCGCTCCCCTTTCAGCCTCATCAACATATAAACATAACACACCACCACCCAGAAATATCTTCTGAACTACAACGGCTCCACCTGCCAGTAACCCAGTTCCACCGGGGTCGCTCGCCCGAATATATTCACCACCACCTTCACCATCCCCTTCTGCTCGTTTATCTCCTCAACAGAACCATCAATGTTCTCAAAAGGACCCTCTTTAATTCGCACTGTATCACCAACCGCAAACCTTATGTTTATCTTCGGAGCCTCTTCTTTCTCTTCCATCGCATGCAGTACCTTCTGCACCTCGTAGTCCTGCATCGCTGGCGGCTTCCTCGGACCAGGTCGCTTCCTGTCATAAGGTAGCCCCACAAAACCCTGAACACCCGGAGTCTCCAGAATCAGAAACCATGCCCTCTCAGGTATCTCGCTGGTCTCCCCTACCTCAATCTCGAGCATCACATAGCCAGGATACATTTTCCGCTCCATTACGCGCTTCTTGCCACCCCGTATCTCCGACACTTTCTCTGTCGCTACAAGAACACGCCCCACAACATCTCCCAAACGCTCAACCTCCACCCTCTTCTTCAAAGCATCCCTTATGGCTTCTTCTCTACCGTTCTCCACCTTTACAATATACCACTTCTTCGCCATACACTAACCCCCTCCCCTTACATAAAAGAAACGCATTACGAATGCGATCACCACATCACAGAGCATCGCAAAAAGAGAGAATACAACAACCGCCACTATCACGATAAGAGAAGAGCCCAAAACCTCGCTTCCTGAAGGCCACGAAACTTTCTTAATCTCCAACTCCGTCTCAATCAGAAAGTCACACACCTTTTTGTGATGTCCGAGAAAATAATAAATAAAGAGCCCAAGCGTGCAGAACAGAACCGCTGCCACAAGAAACGGCAGGTTAACCACCACCTCCACACCTGGGATGGTTCCTATCTCCAACTTCCGAAGAGAAGGAAACCCCATTAGATAGTTGTAAAGGGTCCAACATCCAAAAATGACAAGTGCCATCGAGCCGCCTGCCGCTACAAGCCTTGCCCACTTCCCTTGCCCACTTCGATACAACTGAAGCACCTTACTCTCCTTTTGCGTTAAACAAGACTAAAAACAGGTCTGGAGGGAATCGAACCCCCAACCGCCGGATTTGGAGTCCGGTGCTCTCCCATTTGAGCTACAGACCTTCCATAATCCATCTATTATAAATAGGTCTTGTGTAAAATTCAACCTCTTCTCCATTTTTTCTTAAAATTTTTCTCAAAAATTCATACTCGTATAAATTGCTTGTATAGAGAC
>JAOAAR010000181.1 GCA_026418755.1 Planctomycetota bacterium | reverse complement strand
GTAGGTTGTAGGGTAGGGATAGACGATAGACTGCATTTCGGGACGAAGTCGGGTGATGTCATAAGTCTGTTTGAGTGATGGATAGGCGGGGATTTGTGCGATAAAAATTCCATCTTTGACTGTTTCCTGGCAGGCTAATGCTACATGGAGTTTGTAGTCTCCGGGGATGCGGAAGACTGTGGCACAGGCGCCGCAGAACCCTCCACGGCAGCCACAACCTCGCAGAAGTTTGTAGCCTGCATACTCCATCGCTCGCATTATCGTAAGGTTTGCAGGCACCTTGTGCAGTTTGCCCATAATACTGATGGTTACTGTTTCATTCATTGCGATTCTCCTTGAGAAACCTCTTTCTCTCCTTCTTTGTTATCGGACCCAGTGGAAGAGGTTGTAAGAAGTTTCTGCAGAGTCTCTTTTTGTTCTTGTAAATCTTTGCTTATTTTACTCAATCGCCATTCAATAGAGGCAAGAGTCCAGAACTCAGCCTTAATGACTTTCGATTCATTATGTAGAAAGTAGGCGAACTTCAGAGAGACAAGAAGAATGCCAACCTCAATTGCCAGCAGTCTGATGGTAAGGTCTTGAACAAAAAGTGGAACGAGAAAAGTGGAAACCACAAGAAGAAGAAAAAGGATGTTCAGTTCCGTGCGTAGAAGAGAAGGTTTGTCATCAAGAAGTCGAACATTTATATCTTTTCTGTCTTCAGTTGCTCCCTTTCCTTCTCCCATCCGCTTTCATCCAAGGGGTCATCAATTAAATAGGATACCAATACTGCAGACTCAAGTCGAGAAAGACTCGTTTTTTTATGATAAAATCTCTGATTTTCATTTCTGATGTGTGATGTAAAAGTCTCTCCGATGTTGTTGCAGGGGTAGAATCTGCCTTCATACTGAAAGTAGTGGGGTTACAGACGGTATCTTAAAGGCAGGCTGACAAAATAAAAATGCATCAGCAGCAGATTGGGATACTCCCCAGCATCTGAAGTACAATCTTGATTTGTTTTCTTGAAGGGGGAAGTGAAACTGTCGGGTAGTTGCTGTAGGAATCCATTCGAATTTGCCAAGTATTGAGAGAGACAGGCGCAATGCATAATAAATTGGCTGTTTCAATATGCATTGATTCTCTTTCTATTTTATACTTGACGAGTGTTACCAGCAAGAGAAGAATCAGAGGAAAGGTTTTACAGACACGAAGGAGAGAGAAGTTGCCGATAACGCGGCGTCTCCTAATCGCAGGGGCTTTTCTTATCGCCATCTATTTCGTTGGTGCAGTCGGTTTCTATCTTATTTCAGGAAGACCTTTTCTTGACTGTCTTTTCGGAACTTTCATCTTCCTATCCACAGTTGACCGTCCTTTTCCTGACTCACCCGAATTCACGAAAACCATTTCATACAAGATTCTCTCTTCTATTGTCCTTGTAGTCGGGGTTGGCACTTTTCTATATGTTGTGGGGCTGATGACAACTCTTTTTGTCGAAGGAGTTTTGAGTGACACTTTCAGGAGGCGTAAAATGCAGGACAGAATCAGAGATTTGAAGGACCATATTATCGTCTGCGGGGCAGGCAAGACAGGCATACACATCGTTGAAGAGTTGGTAAAACTCCAACTTCCCTTTGTTGTGATTGACGAGGATGAAACAGTTCTTAAAACTGCTCAAGAGTCTCATAAAGGGATTCTCTATATCGCTGGAGATGCGACGCAGGATGAGGTTCTTCAGAAAGCAGGGGTCGAACGTGCAAAAGGTATTATTTCGGCTCTTCCGAGCGACCAAGACAACCTCTTTGTCGTCATCACATCTCGCCAACTCAATCCGAGAGCGAGAATCGTTGCGAAGGCAACCGACCCGCGCTCTGAGCGCAAGATTCGTAAAGCCGGCGCCAATGCGGTCATCACATCTACTCTCATCAGTGGGCTCCGAATGGTCTCCGAGATGGTGCGTCCACAGGCAACTCTTTTTCTCGACAAGATGCTCCGTGACCCGCTTCAGACAACCAGAATAGATGAAGTTCACATCTGCGAGCCTTCTCCTCTTATCGGAAAAACCCTTGAAGAAAGTCGTCTTGGCTCTGAGGCTGGTGTTCTTGTTCTCGCAATCAAGAATCCGGACGAAGATTCTTTTATGTTCCGTCCCTCACCGAAGGTAGTACTGCAGAAAGACGCTGTTCTTGTTGTGTTGGGCACTGTTACCGACATCAAAAAGGCGCGTGAATTAGCCTCACAGAAAGAGCCTCTTTCCGATTAAGAGGGGAATAAGGACTAAATCCATTTCAATCTTTTTTCTTGAAATTCACTTCTCCAAATCATAACCTATTTTATATCGCTGAAGGTTTAGGAGGAGAAGAAGTGGGGCTCCTTACCAAGTTGCACGATAAACTTGTCTCCGCTGCCATGCGCGGGATGGGGACCTTACTGCCGTTCGTCTCAGACCAGCGGCTTGTAGATACGGTTAAGAAACGGATAGACACTGAAGTTCCGTATCCGGAAGGTCGCGACTTCATCACAAAGATGCTTCTCACTGTGAAAGAGTTTTTCCCGAAACTCTCTAAAAATGTCCGTAAAAAAGCGGTTGAAGTGTTTCTTGTCAACGCAGAAGTCCACGGCGCAAAAATTCGAGAGTCCCTTAAAGGGAAGTTGGGCTATTGGGCGCCATTCCTCTTCGTCGTAAGCCCCACAATGCGCTGCAATCTCCGCTGTTACGGCTGTTATGCCGGTGAGTACGAAAAGGAAGATGACCTCCCTTGGGAAACCCTCGACTCTATTATGCGCCAAGCGAAAGAGATGGGAATCTACTTCATCGTTTTGTCGGGCGGAGAACCTTTCATCTATCCTCATCTCTTCAAACTCCTTGAAACACACAACGATATGTATTTTCAGTCCTACACTAACGGCACTCTTATTGACGAGCCTACAGCAAGAAGGCTCTCCGAATTAGGCAATTTCCTTCCCTGTATCTCTGTCGAAGGATTTCAGAAAGAGACTGATGAGAGGCGCGGTAAGGGGCATTTCAAGAAGGTTATGCAAGCGATGGAGAATCTCCGTAAGCACGGTGTTCTCTTCGGGTTCTCTGCCACAGCCACGCGTCAGAACAACGATTTCATTTGCAGCGAACCTTTCGTGGATTTCTACATCCAGCAAGGATGCTTTATAGGTTGGTATTTCAACTATATTCCAATCGGCAAAGCACCCGTTCTTGACTTGATGCCGACTCCTCAGCAGAGGATTGAGCGCCGCAGGAAAATCGCTGCCCTCCGCAGGAAAAAGGACATTATCCTTGCAGACTTTTGGTGCGATGGCACTCTTTGCGGTGGCTGTATCGCAGGTGGCAGACACTACTTCCATATCAATAACCACGGCGATGTCGAACCCTGTGTCTTCGCTCATTTCGCCTGCGACAATGTGAAAGATAAACCGCTCCTCGAAATCCTTGACTCCAACTTCTTCCGCTCTTTCCGCCGCAGACAACCTTACAATGAAAACCTACTCCGTCCCTGCGCAATCATCGATAACCCGCAGGTCTTGCGCGATGTTGTCAAAGAAAACAATGCTTATCCCACTCATCAAGACGCCGAACAGGTCATCACTGAATTTGCGCCTTTCCTTGACAAATATGCTGAAGAATACGGCAGACTGGCTGATGAGGAATGGTTCAACTCTTATCTGCCTTCACTTTCCGAGGAAGAACGAACTACTCTTCTCAACTACCTCCGCACCGTTAAGCAAGAAAACGAGAGCATCTTTACACCGAAAGAAGAGCCTCAAACTGTAGAATAAGACCCTTCGCTGTCACTTTTTATACTTTGTGGAGAGGGTGGAGAAATTCAGTATACATTGTCTCAGGTTAAATCGGATTCTTTAGGGAGTGCCGTCTTAAATCTCCGCTTCTGCAGGTGTAAGAATCTGGGGTGGCTTGATAACAACAGCATTGAAGCGGCAGTTCTCATAGCAGATACCGCATTTGATACATTTCGCCTGCTCAATTCTGTGTGCTTTCTTCTTCTCACCTACTACGGTGTTTTGCGGACAGTTCTTCGCGCACAATCCGCAACCATTACATTTCTCTTCGTCGATGAAATAGACGAAAAGCGGCTTACAGACGCCTGCAGGGCAGAACTTGTCCTTTATATGCGCTTCGTATTCGCTGCGGAAATACTTCAGCGTTGTAAGGACAGGATTCGGCGCAGTCTGCCCAAGACCACAAAGAGAGGCGTCCTTCACGATTGTTGCAGTCTCTTCAAGTGCACTGATGTCTTCTATCCTGCCATCACCCTTTGTAATGCGCTCTAAAATCTCAAGCATCCTTTTCGTACCAAGGCGGCAAGGAACGCATTTGCCACAAGATTCCATCTGCGTGAAAGAGAGGAAATATCTCGCTACATCAACCATGCAGGTTGCTTCGTCCATAATAATCATACCACCCGAACCCATTATTGCTCCTGCGGAAGTAAGCGACTCATAGTCAACAGGAGTATCCAGATGGCTTTCAGTAAGACACCCTCCTGACGGACCGCCTGTCTGCACCGCTTTAAATTTGCGCCCCTTCGGAATCCCACCGCCTATGTCAAAAATTATCTTTCTGAGAGTCGTCCCCATTTCAACTTCAACAAGCCCTGTGTTGTTTAC
>JAOAAR010000180.1 GCA_026418755.1 Planctomycetota bacterium | reverse complement strand
TTGTTGAATCTCTTGCGAGAGAAGGTCATAAAGTCTATAAACTTGCTGATTTTGTCGAATGCGGGGCAGGGGGAGAGAACGTCAGTAGGACGCTTTCGTTGCTTTTGTCTCCGATTGAGCGCACGCTCATTGTTGAGGATGAGGGTGCGGTTCGAGCCTTTCTATCTCGGCGTTCTGAATTGGGAAACCCTCAAATCAAGTTCGTTGTCTTGAGTCGTTTGCCTTCAGAGGTTCCTCCTTTACCTGAAGGTGTGATTGTGAGACCAGAAGCGGAATTGTGCGTTCGCTACCTTTGTAGTGGGGCGAGGGTCACTCCAGACCCATTTTCTTCTGAGGGCTCAGTCTGCTTTAATTACGAGGGAGTGGTCGTCCGTGGCGCGACCGTCGAGGTTTGCGGCGACGAGTTGAGTCTCCTGGAGATAAAACATCGAATCAGACAGATAGAGAGCAGAGAATCTTTTCTTTTGTCGAGAAAGACGCAACTGGAAGGGAGGCTTGCTTCTCTCGGAGAGTTTTTCAGCGAAAGAGGCGTTACTCTTGAGACTCTTCAAAGCAAGATATCACTTGTCCGGAAAGATGTGGACGGGCTTAAAGCCGAGGAAGAATGGCTGGTGCGGGAGCGGGGTGATATAGAACGGCGGCTCTCTCTTTTCGATTCAGAAATGGAGTTTTGTGTGAATGAAGAGGAACGGCTTAAAGGGGTTTTGATTTCGAGTGAGAACGCTCTTAGGAATGCGACGAGTGCAATGGAAGAGATTCGCTTAAAACAAGCCTCTGTTGACGAGCGACTGAGGGACGCAAGAGAATCCCTTTTTAAGTTGCAGAATAAAGAATCCGAGGCAGGTGTTAAGGTAGCGCGACTGGAAGAGCAATTGAACGCGCGTGAAAAAGAGTTGAGAGAGATGGAATGTTTTCTCAACAACACAACGGAGGAGATGGAGAAGAACCTTTCTGCAGTGGAAGATATTCGAAGGAAGCAGAAGTCTCTTGAAGACAGGATAAAGGAGGCAGAGAAAAGGAGGGAAGATTCGCTTGCTCGGATTGCCGCTATTGTTCGCGAAAGGGAGGAACTGAGTGCAAATCTGGAGTTACTCCGCACCACTGTGGAGCAACTGGGGAGTCGTCGTGATGAGATTTACAGGGCAACGGAAGGACAGAGTCAGGTGGAGCAAAACCTTGCCTTAAAAGATACCGCTTTAAGGGAGCAATTACAGTCCTTAATGAGACAGGCATCTGAGATGGGGTTTGATGTCTCTTCGGTGTCTATCGATTTTGATGCCTTAGAGTTGGGCGGAGAGGTGACAGAGGAGCGTTTGAAGACAGAAATCGAGTCGGTGGAACATAAAATTTCTGCGCTCGGGAGCATAAACCAGACTGCTGCGGAGGAGATGGAGGCGGTTGAAGGACGGCTTCAGTTTTTCAGCCTTCAGGAAGCAGACCTTACTGACGCTGTCAAACGGCTCACATCCACCATTGCCAAACTTGACGAGCATTGCAAGAAGAAATTGGAGGAGGTGTTCGAGAAGGTGAAGACTAACTTTAGCGAACTTTTTCGCCGCCTCTTCAATGGAGGTAGTGCTGAACTCTCTCTTACCTCGGAGAACATTCTTGAAGCGGGTATCGAAGTTATGGCTCGTCCTCCCTGCAAGAAGAACTCGACTATTATGCAACTTTCAGGCGGCGAACGTGCGATGTGCGCTATAGCATTCCTCTTTTCTATCTACAAGACTCGTCCATCACCTGTCTGTCTCCTTGATGAATTGGATGCACCGTTGGATGAGATGAATGTTTCTTCTTTCATATCTCTTCTTCGCGAGTTTTCGCAGAGTACGCAATTCCTGGTTATCACTCACTCAAAACAGACGATTGCAGGTATGGACGATGCGATTGGGGTCACAATGGGGACGCCCGGAGTAAGCAACATAGTGAGTGTGAGCATTACCGAAGCCGCTGAACTCGCTGCACAATCTTTGTAAGAGTTAGGCAAGGTTTTTCATCTTCTTCCGCTTTTTGTCATCTGGATATTTTCTTTGGGGCGGAGTATTCTGGCTTCGTTTTTGTTTATTGCTAATTTTTCCCTGCTTTATTTGTGAAGGTTTTTTAAAAATTTTGCATCGGTGAGGTGTAAAAAGGGCAAAGTTTAGGCGCGACTTGCATCAATAATATTGAGGGAGAAAAGAGATGAGTTGTGAAGAAAGCCGCAGATTGGCGCAGAAAAAATTGGAAAGAAGGCTTACAGAAGCTGAAGAGAAGGTTTTAAACAGGCACATCTCTGATTGTCTCGGATGCCGTCGTTATTTGACTCAAATGAAAAGTCTAGATTCGTTGCTTGAAAGAGCGTTTGTTGGACGATTTGATGGTTGTGCGGAGAAGGTGGTGGAGCGCGTGAGAGCAAGGAGGGTATTTTTCCTTGGTAGATTGGTTGTGGGTATGAGCGTTGCGGCGGTGCTGTTGATAGCGCTTGTCTTGTTTTTAAGTGGTGGATTCGAAAGAGAGGTTGTGCAGGAGATTATGCGTGTTGGCGAAGCAACAGGGGTAGAGGTAAAAGAGGGTGAAGTTTGGCGGATGTTGAGTTGTGAGGAGGCGGTCCTAAGCGGCAGTGTCTTGAGAAATAGAGGAGAGCGACCAAGTGCGCTTTTGACAACAAGTGGTTCAAGCCTTGTTCTCAACGGTCAAACGAGCGTCAGGCTTGAAAAGGTGGATGAGTGTTACAAGGTTGCTTTGTTAGAAGGTGAGGTGTTTGTTGCGGCTCACAAAGAACGGTTTTTAGTCTGTTCCGACGGGGTGGAGATAAGAAACAGAGGAACGCAGTTTGCCGTGCACTGCGGGGCGGTTTACATTCAGGTTGTAGTGATGGAAGGAGAAGTAGAATGCTGTGGAAGGGGAGGGAGCGTAATTCTCCGTAAAGGAGAGCAGGTGCGGATAAGCCTTCAGGGCGTTCCCGAAAAACCTTCTCCTATAAAGGATGAAGAGGTGAAGCGGGCGTGGTATGTTCCGTTAGCATCGCCGTCTATCAAGCCCTCAGAAATAGAATCTCCTGAGCAACCTGTAGATGTGCCTATCAAAAGACCCGAGCCGAAGTAGACGATGTTCAAGTGGGATGTAATATCAGAGAGAGGACTGTTGTCTGTTGTCTTTCAAAAATGTCAGATTGTTGACGGCTGTCAGAGGCCGAGGCGGTGGGAGATTTTTGAGAGCGCTTCGATGGAGATTTGAAAGAATTCTTCTTGAGAGAGGCCTAGGCGAGAGTGGTTTGCGATAAGTTCACGGCTTGCGCCTTTTGCGAATGAAGGCTCTTTCATTTTCTTTGCGACGAAATCGGGCGTCAAGGCAGAGATTTTTTTCTCGGGGCGGACAAGGGCGCAAGCGACGAGGAATCCTGAGATGTTATCTGCACAGATTATGGCGTATTCGAAAAGGTTCTCTGGGGTTTTCCGTTCATTATGCGCTTTTATGGAGTCTATCACCTCCTGGGGCACATCGTAGTCTTTTAGGATTTCAACAGTGCGAATGCCGTGTAATTGTGGGTTCTCTTTTGTTTCATCGTAATCCAGGTCGTGAAGGAGCCCTGCGAGTTCCCATGTCTCGGGATTTTGGTTCAGTCGCAAGGCGAGTGCATGCATAATCGCTGCTACGGCATAGGTGTGTTTGAGAAGATTTTTTGTCTTAATGTGCTGCTCAACCAGTGTTTCTGCATCTTTTATACTCATCATCTTATTGCTCCTTCAAACTTTTGTAAAGTTTTCTATTTTTCTTTCGAGGGGGTGATTTTAACACTGGCAGGGTTTGTTTTCAATTTTCAACCTTGATGCAGAGGATTGAAGGGACTGAGAATGAAGGGGCGAAGCGGGGAGGATTGGCGGCAAGTTTAGGGTCTAACAGATAAGTGGCGTCGGCGAAACCAGTACCTTTGATGAGGCGGTAAGGGCGTTTACGGCAGATACGGCTACCGTAGATGAGAAGGTGAGCCATTCGGGTGCTCATTTCGGAGCGGATGGAACCGTTCAGAGAAATGAGAAGAGCACAAACCTTGAGCCCAGAGGAATCAGATTGAGAAGGAAGTACAGGCTGATATAGTATGTCTGATACGGCAACAAGCGCAAGAGAAGAGTCCCCCGAGTAGGAACTGTTTGATTCAAAGTCAGGTAGAAACGGGTGGTTGTCGTTTTTGTCGAGATAGAGTATGTCGCCTGTGATGCGAATTGTTCCGCTTGAGACAATAGTGAGTCTCTTTTTGATGGTTCCGCTTATGGAGAGGTTTCCTTCAACCAGCACCAGCCCATCGTCAGGGATGTTGAGCGTTACGCTGGAACCGTTTTTTGCATCAGTTGAAAGGAGAATCTCGGTTCCTTTAAGGGTTATGGAGATTTGGATGTTAGGTTCGGGGCTAACAAGAATCGCCTGGGAAGTGAGGGAGATATTTGCACCGTTTAACTTGATGCTCTTTTCCGGAAGAGGAATCTCTTTTTTGATTCTCTCGATGTAGTTTTGAGGAGGGCGCGGGGAGATAGGGAAGAGTTCAGAGTATCCTTTTTTGAACTCTGTTTTTGCAGCGGAGAGAGAAGAAAAGATAAACTTCCCACCGCTTAAGAGTGGGTGAGTGAATTCTCTTTCGCTACTCGGGACTATGTTTATG
>JAOAAR010000179.1:419-4644 GCA_026418755.1 Planctomycetota bacterium | reverse complement strand
GTCTTGCGAAGAATAGCGGTGCCGATGCAGAGGTCGCAACCGAATCTGACGAACTATTCAGTATAGAGATTGTCCTTCCGCAGCCTAACAGGTCTGCAAAGGGTAGAAACGGCAAGAAGGCTTCTAAAAGGTGCTCTGAAAAGAATAGGGAGCGTGAGTCTCATAAGAGTGTTGCAAAATTGACTGTTCTTATCACATCTGATACGCTCGGACGCCCGGAAGAGCGGTTGGGGGCTCTCCTTATCGGCTCCTTTCTTGACACTCTTTCTTGTATTGGACAACGTCCGAATGCTATCGTTTTTATGAACGCTGGGGTAAAACTCGTCTGCGAAGACTCCCAGCACATAGAGAAACTGAAACGACTTGCAGAAAAGGGGGTTGAACTTCTTGTCTGCGGTACATGCCTTGACTACTTCCACCTTAAAGATAAAGTTCTTGTTGGCACAGTCTCGAATATGTTCACCATCGCTGAAACTCTTGCTTCCTCTGATAGAACAATCTGTTTCTGATTTCCGTTCATCACTTTTGAGGCAGTTCTTTAGGCGCTGCTTCTACCTTGAAGGGGCACTTGTCCAGATACTCAAAATGGGCTCTGAGTTTGCTCTCTTTCAACTCGTTCGGAACGCTCCACGAGCGCGTGCACCAGCCACCTCAACCCGGCGTGAAATTGAATTGGTGAACCGTCTTCCCGCTCTCGTCTTTTATCAGCACCTTTGGATTGCCTAACCGCTCGCCATTCCTGTATAGCGAAACATTCCACACTCCGGCTGAAGTTTGTAAAGAGAATGTGAAGCCGCTATTCTCGTCTGGACTGACAGAAAGTTGATACTTAAGCGGCTCAGGAGTCTGTATCTCCTTCGTATTTTCTGGGTCTAACTCCATACCACTCTTATACATCATATCCCAAACTGCTCCGTCTTCTCCCACCTTACTGAAAAGCACATTCCCGACCTTATACTTTCCCTTAGGCAGGTAGAACGCTCCATCGAGACTCTTCACATAAATAACCTCTTCTCCTTTCACTACACTCATCAGCCCTTCATACGGCGACTTCACTCCCTTCCAGTCATCAGCCTTCTCGGACTCAATTCTCAGTACATCTCCTTCCGCAATCCTGAACAGATATTCTCTTTCTCCGTATAGAAACTTTTCATCCAAAAGGACCATCTCCGCCAAGCCTAATCTCCCATCTCCATCAAAATCTATCCATGCTTCCGACTCGTCTTTTGCACTTCCGTCTAAGTTCTTGTCAAAGACTATAACTGTTCTCTCTGCGTCTCCGAACTTTATTTGCCCTTTCCAGCCCCAATTTGCTTTTAGCACGCAATTGATTGAATCCCCGCTTGTAACCACGACAAATCCGAGCCCTTTCATCTCTTTCTCGCCTACTTTGAAACTACACTCTTTTATTTCAAACACTTTCTTGCTATCCCCTTCGGCGACACCTTTCAGTTCTTCTTCATTTGTCAAGTCTCCGTCTCCGTTCGTATCAAAATAAAGACTTCTGTATCTCCCCGCTCCATCGAGAACAAACATTCCACACAGGGATTTCTCCCCGAACTTCAATCTAATGAAACTCGAACGCTTAACATCAGGAACACTCTTCAACTCTTCTGGCTGGACCGATGTGGTCCGTATCTGAACCGAGGGCGCTCGTATCACTAACCCGCTCTCCAGTTTTACCGTCTCAAGATGTGAATCCTCAGCCCACAAAAACTCACACAAAAGAAGAGACAGAAACAAAAATCCTAACACTTCAGCCATTCTTTTCATATCTTTTCTCCTCTTACACTTTTTTCATTATACGCTTAACAGATAGTCGTTGTTAGGCAAAGACCTATTCTGCTCTTTTTGTTTTCGTCGATTATTATTAGAGCGTGGGTGCATTTAGAAAGGGAGTTTTACTTTTTTCTGAGATTCTTGACAGAAGCCAAATTTTTTTGATAATAGAAGGAGGTGGGAGTGGGAAGGTGCCTGGTGGGCCTCCCGGGCTTCAAACCCGGTGCGGGGCTTCGTTAAGGGGTTCCGGGTGGGTTCGATTCCCATCCACTCCCGCCAATGTTTGTAAGGAGGCAGAAAGATATGTTGCGCCATTTTTCTCTTCTTATCTCGTTCTTTTTTGTTCTGCCTATTGTTGCTCAAGATTCTTCCGAATCTTCTCCTTCTCCGCAGGAGTTTTTCCTTACAGACCTTGCGAAGGCGAAACAGAGCGCTTCAGAAAATAGTAAACTTCTTCTCGTCCTATTCTTCAAAGAGAATTCTCCTCTGTGTGAGCGCGTTGCAGCGTCTCTTAAAGAAGGGCTTGCTGCCATTGACAAATTGGTACCTCTCAAATTCGGGGAGACTGATGATGTGCAGACTCGTTTCAAGTGGTTGTTGAACGCTGCTCCGTCTGTTCTTATAGTGGAGCCGAAAAGTGAGACTGTATTAGCCCGTCTTGAAGATGTAGAAAGGATGGAGACTGCAGTGGAGTGGGTGAAAGATGTTCTCGCAAGTGAGGAGAAAATGAACGCTTTGAAGGAGAGGTTGAAGGCGAAGGACGATGATGCAGAAGCGATTTATGGTCTCGGCGAGATTGAGCAGTTGAGAGGGCTTTCTGATGATGCGCAGACTCGGTTTGAGCGGGTCATCAAGGTGGATGAGGAGAACAAACAAGGTTTTGCGGTGAAGGCTGCTGCCAAACTGCTTTTCATTTATTTGGAAAAGAAGAAGCAGCAGGATGTTACTTCGACTGCTGAGAAAATCAAGAAGTGGGACAAGGAGAACAAAAGCGGTTTTGTGGACGATGCTGATTTTGCGGTTGCGAAATCCTTTCAGTTTTTGAATCGGATGCCTGATGTAGCGGCGAGACGGTGGGAAGAGTTCTTGAAAAACCACCCTCAAAGCGAGTTTTATCCTGAAGCGCTTCTTAATCTGGGATTGGTGGAGTTTGGACGCGGGGAGAGAGAGAAGGCGAAAGTTCACTGGCAGAAAGCGATTGAACTTTCTGCTAAGGAAAGTATGGTTGCGAAGAAGGCAAGAGCATTCCTTAAGAATATGGATATACCTCTACCTTCTTCTGCTGTCGGAAAAGAAGGTTCTCCTGAGCAAAAGCCGCAAGATTTGCCGAAAGAGACTTCTCCTGATGAGCCGAAAGAAGAGTCAAAGAGAGAAATTGAGAAAGAGAGATAATCTTCTTCTCATCTTTACGGGTGATGGAAAAGGGAAGACAACAGCCGCATTGGGTGCTGCTATTCGCGCTGCAGGGCACGGTTGCAAGGTGTTGTTTGTCCAGTTTCTTAAAGGCAGAATCAGAAGCGGAGAGCAAATTCTTCTCAAAAAACATTCAGAAGAATTAAACATTCAGATTGTGCCTCTTGGGGGAGGATTCGTCGTCCCGAACGACAAGGAATCGTTCAAAAAGGCAAAGAGTTCTATCCAAAGAGGTCTTAAGAAAATTCTGGTTCTCATTCACCGCCTCCGTCCCCAAATGGTCATTCTTGACGAACTATCAGTCGCTCTCTCACTCTCACTTATGAGTCGTGAGGAAGCCGAAACTCTTATTTTCACCTCTCTCTCTTACGGGCATACTATTGTCACAGGCAGGGGCGCTCCTGACTGGCTGATTGAGCGTGCGGATACAGTGACCGAGATGTGCGAAGTGGCACATCCTTATCGTAAAGGAATCCACGCCCGCAAAGGGGTAGAGTTTTAGCCTTATCGTAGCGGAAAAATTTTGTGCTTTGATGTTATTTTTATCGTCTAATATGGTAGAATCCAAATATGAAGGATGGAGACAGAAAGGATGGGCAAATTAAGCCATAAAACTCTCGCGACTGCGGTTTCTGGACTGTTTATTTTTTACTCTTTGGTTGCGTATGCGGGTGAGATGGAAGTGGATTTCTGCCTCGAGAGGTATCGGATGGAGAAAGATAGCGCTGGCAGAGTGGTTCTCAGAGTGGAAGGATGGGGTGTATGTGGAGAGGAAGGGGAGCCGTCTCTTCCTGCACTTTACAGGCGGTATCTTCTGCCTCCTGAAGCGGAACTTTCGAGCGTGAGTGTTTCAGTATCAGAGGTGAAAGAATGGGAAATGAGGGTAGGGAATGTGGCACCCGCAAAGGTGTTTTTGACGGAGGGGTCGGACAAGTCAGGTTTCATAAACGGGGAAGACCCAAGCAAATATGGGAGTGACAGGTTTTTCCCCTCAGAGGTTTTGAGCGTGGTGGGGACAGGAGCGGCGGGGAGG
>JAOAAR010000179.1:0-409 GCA_026418755.1 Planctomycetota bacterium | reverse complement strand
GACAGGTGTGTTGCGGGTTACAGGAAAAGCGAAAGGAAAGTTGAGTTGGAAAGAAGGAGTGAAGTTGCCTGTTCCTGTTGGAGGTGAGAAGATTGACAGTTCGTTTTTTGTGAATTACAAGGAGATGAAGGGGGCGTATGATGAGAAGGTAGGGGCGTGGAAACCTGCGACGACTCCTTACGATATTCTGATTGTTGCGGCGCAATCGCTTATCGGCTCGGGTGCGCTTCACAATTACATCTCTCATAGGACGAATCAGGGATACAGTGTCGGGGTTGTGAGTGTGGAGGAGGTAGAGGCGAATTATAGCGGAGCAGAGTTGGCAGACAAGATTCGGCAGTGTGTGAAAGATTATTATCTGAACAGAGGGGTTCGGTATGTGATTCTGGTGGGGGACCCTGACCCGGAC
>JAOAAR010000178.1 GCA_026418755.1 Planctomycetota bacterium | reverse complement strand
GCACCATGCCGTTAACTTCCAACACCGCACGCAGCACAGGATATGTTGCTTTGAAACTGGTGGCAAACTTGATGATTCTCTGATTGTCAGGCATTATCATAATGTTGCGGGATACGATTATCTCCTTCCCAGTAATCTGCTTTATAAACTCGAAAATGGCTTCATAGCGCACCTGCTGCCCTGCTTTAACGATGAAGAAAGGTCCTTCTTTTCCCTCTTCTTTTTTCGGTTCTATAGGCTGCGGTGGCGGTTCAGGTTGCGGTGGTTGTTCAGGTTGAGGTGGCTCGGCCGGCGGCTCTTCCTGTGCCCACAACAGGCATCCGAACAGAGCAAATAATACTAAGAGTCCGTATTTTCCCAAAAACGAATCCTCCTATTCAAAGGCTTCGTCTTATATACCCTCCGGCGTAAAGATAGGTTCATACATATATCCTTTGCCCTTGAAAATGGGCTCTTTAACTGCAAGTTACTTCGCTACGCTCTACGGCGAAGAGACAAAATCTCCGAATCTCTTGTGAAGAGAAGAGGTCTTTCTTATCATAATGATGGAAAAAAGAGGATAAGGGCGATTAGATGGAAAAAGTGTTCTGTAGTATTGTTGGTGGAGGGGTAGTCGGTTGTGCGATTGCTTATGAGTTATCGCAGAAGTATCAGGGAATCTTTCTGTTTGAAAAGAACAGGTATTTAGGGGAGGAGCAATCAGGCCGCAATTCAGGAGTAATTCACGCCGGGATTTATTATAAGCCCGGCTCGTTGAAGAGCCGTCTCTGCGTTGAAGGAAACCGTCTGATTTACCGCTTCTGCGCGGAGAATGGGGTCGCTGCCCTCCGAATAGGAAAAATCATTGTGGCAACAAACAGCGACGAAGAGCAGATTATTAAAAGGCTTCTGATACGTGCAAAGCGGAACGGTGTTCCAGGAGTGCATCTTATTGATGGTGCGGAAGTGGCGGCGTTTCAGCCCGGAGTGAAGGCAGTTTCAGCACTTCATCTACCCACAACGGGAATCGTAAACGCTGCGACGCTAATCAAAACACTTGCCAAACTCGCGCGAATGAATGGCGTCTCTATTCTGACGCAAGCAACGGTAAGCGGTATATCCGTAAGGGAAGAGAGGCTCGAAGTACGAGTATTGTACGGCAACGGCAAAGAGGAGCGGTTTCTAAGCGAATGGGTAGTGAATGCAGCAGGGCTTTATAGCGACGAAGTGGCGAGATTAGCAGACTCAGAGGAAACTTACAAAATCATCCCTTTTCGAGGAGAATACTACTATTACAATGCGGTTTCCGCAGACTTAGAGGTGAAGACTAATGTGTACCCTGCTCCCGTTCTTGTAAAAGTCGGAACCAAGGAACGCTATGATGTTGGTGTCCATCTGACTCCCACCTTCGGACTCGAATCAGACGGAAGAGAAAGATTGAGCAAGCGGATTCTGGTTGGACCATTAGGAAGGGTTATTTCACACAAAAATGATTACCAAACAGGGCGGCTGCCTCCAGAGGAGTTCATCTCACGAGTCCAGCCGTTTTTCCCGGTCCTGCGAGTCGAAAATCTGCGTCTTGAATACGCAGGAATTCAAGCAAAACCTGCTCATACGGATGATTTCACCATAAAAAGGAGTAGAATCCACCCGCACATGATAAATCTTGTAGGAATCGACAGCCCAGGCCTCACATCATCACTTGCTGTAGCAAAATTCGTTGCCTTACTCTTTAAGGACTCGGAATGATTTTTGAAAGTCATCTTGAATTTTTATTCAAAAATATTTGTAAATTATTGTGTAATTATTCAAAGAAAGGAGAAGAAATGTATCGAAGAGCCATTATAGTCATTTTTTCGCTATCTCTGTTCACATCTACATTAACATCTCAAGGGAAGGATGAGTTAAGGCAGTTTTCTTCGGGGTTGTCCAAACTCTCTTCATTGAGAAAGAAGTTGGAATCGCTCCATAAGGAGCGTTCAGCGATTTTTGAGCGTCTGACTAACACGCCAAGAACAAGCCCAGACTACAAACCACTTTATGAGAGGTTCAATGCTATTACGACGGAAATAGCCAATTTGAACAACGAGGTGTATTCTTTACGAACAGAGTGCGTAAACGCAGTGAAAACGCTCATAGCACTTGGGACGGAAGAGATTGTAAACGAGATTCTGAATGCACTTTTCGGCGGTAAAGCATCCGACTTGCAGGTTGAAGAAGCAACCTTGAATCTTCTCGCTTCTACGGGTAACTCTGAAACAATCAAATATCTGATAAAACGCCTCGAAACAGAAAAGAACGAGAGTATCTTGATTGCACTCTGTGAGGTAATGAGAAGGAAGGGAGAGAAAGCCGCCACAGATGGACTCATAAGTTTGCTTTCAAATAGCGACTTCGATGTGGTAACGAGTGCTGCAAAAGCGTTGTCCAAGATAAGGTCGAAAAAAGCGGTAGAGCCAATGATTGAGGCGCTCGCCCGCGCCGAAAAAGAGAACAAACAATCGGCAGCCAGAGGCATCTTGATTGCCATTCAGGATATGACAGGGCAGTATAATCTCTCAAACGCACTCGACTTTCTCAACTGGTGGAACGCAAAAGGAAAAGATACTTATAAGGAAGGAGAGACGCCTCCTTCAAGAAGTGATGTGAAGTTAAGCGGTAAATTCGAGACCATTCTTTACGGCAACATAACCTCAAAACGAGTGATTTTCATATGTGATGTGTCAGGAAGTATGGCTGCACGAGGCCAGGTTCCAGAAACTGGCAGAGGGGATAATGAAAAGCAGCCTGAAACAGGCGGAGGATTAAAGCCTCCACCTGAAACCCCAAAACTGGGAGAAGGAGGTATTCAACCAGGTTTCGTCGGAACCCGTATAGAGATTCTCAAAATAGAACTCGCTTATGTTGTGAACAAACTCCTTGCCGCTGATGCAAAATTCAATATCATCACATACTCGACCGATGTGAGGTCGTGGAAGAAATCTTTAACTTTGGCGACAAAAGAGAACCGTGAAGCAGCGATTGAATTCGTTAAAGCGATGCAGCCGTATGGACAGACAAACACCTACGGTGCACTCGAAGAAGCGTTTAATGACAAGGAAGTAGACACAATCTACTTCCTGTCAGATGGAAACCCTACGACAGGAACGATTGTGAACCATAGAGAGATTCTTGCAGCTGTGCGTTATCTCAATAAAGGACGGAATATAATTATAAACACGATAGGGCTTCTGGTCGGCGATTATGCTGGTGAGGATAAAGAGAAACTCGTAAGTTTTTTGAAAGCGCTTGCAGAAGAAAACGGCGGAACAGCACGAATCATCCTCGATAAAATCGTAAAAAAATAAACTCTTTTAACTGTACTTTACATTCTCTATTTTTCTTGAGTTACGCTTGACACTCTTGTCTTGTGGTTTAAAATAATCCTCAAATATTGGGGAGTCGTCTAACCGGAAGGACCCGGGACTCTGGATCCCGTTATCATGGTTCGAATCCATGCTCCCCAGTTTTTGTATCGGGGTGTAGCGCAGTCTGGTTTAGCGCGCAGCATGGGGGGCTGGAGGTCGGGGGTTCGAATCCCCCCGCCCCGACTTCTAATCCCGCTTCGCTTACACTCATCCTCTCGCATTTACCTGCATTTAAGTTCCTTACTCTTCTTGTCTTGCGAACAAGCACAGTGTCGGATTTCCTCTTCTCATTTGTGCAAGATAATGCGTCTAAAATCCTTTTCGAGCGGGATGCTTGGTATCCAATTTGGTATCCCAAATCTCTCTTACTTTCGCATCCAGCGGCGAGCCGTAACCCCTCTTTCTCGTTCCCTTGCGTCGACAAAATAACAGGAATCATATTAGCACATCTCGCTAAATCGCAAACCTCAATATGTGTGTATGTCTTCATCGTTGTCGTGATGTCAGCGTGCCTCAAAAGCGCCTGCGCCTGCCTCGGCGGCACTCCAGCAAGACTCAACATCGTCGCATATGTGTGCCTCAAACTATGAAAATCAACCACCTTTCCTTCCTCGTCAATCTCCTTAATCTCAGCCGCCCTCAAGTCTCTCTTGTAGTACTTCATATACTTACGAGGAATGTGAAACACATTCTCACCTCTTAAAAGATTTTCTTCTTTCCACTCTCGTAAAGATGCAGCAAGTTCTGCATTTAAGGGAATCGTGTCTGCTCGTTTTGCTTTTGAATTCTCCGCTTTGACTGTGACTGTCGGCGGATTGTTGTTTAAGTCGAGGTCACTCCATTTCAGAGTCCGTAGTTCATTGAGCCGCAATCCCGCATAAGCAGCGGTCATGTAAAGAATACGCCGCTCGGGCGGAGAAACCGAAAACAGCCTCTTAAGTTCTTCCACCGTCAAAGGTCGCCTTATACGCTTCTTGTTGACATTTGGATTTAACATCTTTACTTTATCAAGCGGATTCTTCGTCCACCGCCCTGCGATAATTCCCCATCTGCAGAAATGCTTCAACGCTGATAAATATCCGTTGATTGTCTTATTTGAATATCTTCTGTCCTGCAAAGCGAGAATGAGTTTGTCAATATGGTTCTGCGCTATGTCTTCATACAAGTCAGAACCCATAATCTCGAAAGCGGTCTTGATGCGTGCAATGGTTTTGGTGTAGTGTTTTGAAGAGACTCCGCGTGCTTTGAGATGTGCTGCGAA
>JAOAAR010000177.1 GCA_026418755.1 Planctomycetota bacterium | reverse complement strand
TGTGTATAAGAGACAGGAATGATACTCTCAAAAAGCCTGCTGCTGAAGGGTTCTCTGATATATTCTCTCTTCGCCAGCAACTCGAGTCCTACCAATACGACCAGTTGCACGGTCGATTCTGACCACGAAATTCACTACGCAGAAGAGAGGCTTGTTGATTTTTGCTCTGATAGGGATTATGATATTGTGTTTAAAGCAGGAAGGAGGATGAATGGACTGGAATCTGCATCTTAAGGGTCCGAAGGAAGCGATAGTGATTTTCGGAGAGCGTGATTCGAATCTCAAGACTCTTAAAAAAGTCCTCAACATCAAGGTTATTGCGCGCGACAATCGGTTGCGTTTGAGCGGAGAGGATTCTGCGGTTGAGCGTGCCCGAGATGCGCTCAATGAGATTTTAGCCCAGATGCGAGCGGGGATTGTCACCACGCCGGCTGAAAGTTCGGATATGCTCAATCGGCTTTTGAAGCGCGGAGTCGAGCCTATCCGCGAGGCTGGAGACCTGAAACTTGAAGATTTTCTTCTCACCCCTCTGAAGAGTGAAGGGCAGAGAGTTTATGTTCAGAAGATGCTGGAGAATCCGATTGTTTTCTGCATTGGTCCTTCAGGGACGGGAAAGACATATCTTGCAGTGATGATGGCTGTGGCTCTTCTGCGATACGGGCTTGTGAACAAGATAGTCCTTGTGCGTCCTGCTGTTGAAGCAGGAGAGAAATTGGGTTTTCTACCTGGTGATTTTGAAGAGAAGGTATCTCCTTATCTAAAGCCGCTCTATGATGCGCTTTACGATTTCTTGAGTGTCAATGAGTTAAAAGAGTATCGCGAGACGGAGATAATCGAGGTGATTCCTCTTGCGTATATGCGCGGAAGAACACTCAACAGGTCGCTTATCATCCTGGACGAAGCCCAAAATACCACATCCACTCAAATGAAGATGTTTTTGACTCGAATGGGTGTTGCGTCCAAAGTGGTCGTAACAGGAGATGTGACTCAGATTGACTTGCGCAATTCTGAGGAATCGGGGCTTGTGCAGGCTCAGCGGATTCTTTCTGGAATCGAAGGGGTCGCTTTCGTCTATATGGGGAAGAACGATATAGTGCGCAATCCCATTATTCAGCAGATTCTTGATGCTTATGAGCGAGCGGAGGAGAAGAATGGCTCTGAGAAGAGTTAAGGAAGAGAAGACCAGGAGGCTTCTTCAGTCCGAGAAGCGTTCAACCCGTGACCGTGACTTGATTCCAGCCGCTCTCATTTTCCTTCTGTTTGGTATGTTGGCCGCTTTCGTTGAGCAATACTTCAGTCTGTACCGCTATAGTATGGCACACGAATTGACAAGAATCTTTTCCTATGCGGCGATTCTCGCACTTTCATCGGACATCTTAGCCCACATATTCTCCGTTTTTATACCCGAGGATGCCAGAAACAAGCCAAAACTTTTCCTTTTTGGATTTCTTATCTTTTTGATGCTTTTTGTCGCCCGCTTCCTTATGCTCCTGATAGACAGCCAAAAGGATTCGTCCAACTTGGGTGTTCATCTATTGCCTGTCGTCTTGTTCGCCACTGTTTTTTCTCTCGCATTTCCTGTCAATTTCGCTGCTGCAGGGATGTTTATTGGAGTATCTCTCGTCACCGCTCCTTTCCCAATCTTTTACAGGGAGCCTTTTATTTCCGCTTTTCTTCCACTCCTTCTCTCAGGCACAGTAGCGGTTCTTTTGAGCAGGCGTCTGGATAAACGCACATCACTTCTGCGTGTCGGGCTCGTCTCCGGATTTGTCCATACCATCTCGCTTGTCCTTCTCCAGATTCTGTACCAAGAGAATGTGTCATCCATAATAACGACGAGTCTGTTCTGGAGAGTTCCTCTTTTTGCGTTTTTTAATGCTGTTGCGTGTGCTATTGTTTTGAGTGCGTTGATGCCATACATAGAGCGAATTTTTGGTGTGACCACGGCTATGCGCCTTAAAGACCTTGCCGATTTAAACCAGCCTATTATGCGCCGATTTCTCCTTGAAGCGCCAGGCACATATCATCACAGTCAGATTGTGGGTTCTCTTGCGGAGGCGGCTGCGAATGCTATCGGCGTGGATGCCGTGTTATGTCGCGTTGGTGGATATTTCCACGACATCGGCAAAATAAACAAACCCGAATACTTCACCGAAAATGAGCAGATGAAAGGAGAGAAACATTCGCGTCTTTCTCCGGCGATGAGTGCTCTTGTCATAATAAGTCATGTTAAAGATGGAGTCGAAATTGCACGTGACCTCCGCCTTCCTAAGTCCATAGTCGAAATCATCGAGCAACATCACGGCACAGGTCTTATCGAGTATTTTTATCGCGAGGCGGTTGCTGATGCCAAGCGGGAAGGGAAGAACATCCGTCCTGACAGTTTCCGATATCCTGGACCCAAGCCCAGAACTAAAGAGGCTGCTGTTATCATGCTGGTGGATGCAATTGAAGCGGCTTCTCGTTCGCTTCAAGACCCGTCTTCCGCCCGGGTTGCCGAACTCGTCCACGAGATAGTGATGAAGAAACTTCTGGACGGGCAGATGGATGAAAGCCCACTCACACTAAACGATGTCAGGTTGATTGAACAAAGTGTGACAAGAGTTCTCCAAGGGATGTTCCACACTCGTGTTGTTTATCCGAAATAGGAAGCGTTGTCATTTATCTTTTTTCTTAGCGTCTGTGCAGGTGGTCTGTTTCAATTCATCTTCAAAAACTTTGTAGGCAGCCTCTCCGTAAAGGCAGAAGACCACTTTTTCGAGTGTGCTTTCTTCCTCTTTCAAAAACTGAATCGTGTTCTTCAGCATTATCTTGGCACACCGTTCCATTGGATAGCCGAAGATCCCTGTACTGATTGCACAGAAAGCAAGAGAACGGAGTTTTTTCTCGCTTGCCACACGAAGAGAGTTGAGAGTTGCATTTTTCAGTTTTTCATCTTCATTTCCTTCGCCCATTCTGGGGCCAACAGCATGAATCACATACCTCGCTTTCAAGTTGCCGCCTGTTGTGATAACCGCTTCTCCCACCTTGATAGGAGCGAGTTTGTTACACTCCTCTTGAATCTTCGGACCGCCTTTTCGCCTGATCGCACCTGCGACACCACCACCCAACTGCAAATGTTCGTTCGCAGCGTTCACGATTGCGTCCGTATCGCACTCCGTTATGTCCCCTTCAAGTAACACAAGAAGTTTCTCTTTTATGCGCATCTCATAACTCTTCATTGCCCTTCCTCCTACCGCTTCCCATCATACACGAACCTTTTGAGTATCTCAAACTCTTTTCTTTTATCGTTTCACCTTCAACTTGACTTACTCATCTGTTTCAGGCAGAATCTCGCATTGTGGTATTGAGGCGGAACGAAGTGAAGAACAAGAAACGGTTACTTCTATCTCTCTCATCTGCGGTACTTCTTTTTTTCGCCTTTCCTCCGCTCTCCTGCTGGTGGGTTCTCCCCGTAGCATTGATTCCTTTTTATATTGCGCTCAAGAATTTGGATGTGCTGCCTGCTGCTCTTATCTCTTATGTAACAGGATTTCTTCTTTTCTTTCTTGTCTGTTTCTGGCTTTCTGAAGTCACATTTGTGGGTTTGTTGGTCTCTGCATTCATCGCTGCCTTTTATTACGGAGGATTCGGCGCATCTGTATCGCTTTTTCAGCGGCAGAGGAAGGTGCCGTTGCCTCTTGCTGCTGCCTCTGCCTGGTGTTGTGTAGAGTTTCTTCGCTCCAAACTCTTCTGGCTATCTTTCCCGTGGGCGTTGATTCCTCATCCCTTGTATGAGCAGACGGTTCTGATGCAAGCGGCAGACCTATTCGGCATCTGGGGATATTCTCTTCTCATACCACTTCTTAACTTTGAACTCGCCGAAATTTTTGTCTTTCTCCTCTCTTCACGGCTTTCATCGCTAAAGAAAGAGCCGCTCAAAGTGGCTACTCCTATCACCGCCGCTTCAATACTTCTCTTCTTCCCGCTCTACGGTTTGATTCGCCTTCCAACGATAAAGACCGAACCTTCTCTTAATCTCCTACTCGTTCAGGGGAACATCCCACAACAAATCAAAGAAGAGACAATCGAAGGAATGAGAAAAGGTGTAAACATAGAGAGGATTCTTAATCTGGTTGAGTATATGCTCTCCTCCCATCTTGCGCTCACGGACAAAGGGCTTAAAAAGACAAAGGATATTGAACTCGTGGTGTGGCCTGAAACGATGGTGCCCGGCTCGCTTTTCGAGAGTCCTGATAGATACACTCGAATAGTCTCTTTTGTGAGGAAGAATGGGGTAGCGTTGTTTTTAGGGACAGAGAGGAGAAGTGAAAGAAAGCGGTATAACTCTGCTGTGTTGATTGGAGCAGAGGGAGAGATAAAGGATATTTATGACAAGATGGTTCTTGTGCCGGTGGGAGAGTATGTGCCTGCGAGGAAGGTCTTTCCACTGTTTGCTCATTTGATAGAAAAGATGATGCCGTATGAGACTGAAGATTTGTCATGCGGAGAGAGGATGACTCTTTTTGAAGTGAATGGAAGACGGTTTGTATGTCTCATCTGTTTTGAGTTATCGTTTTGCGAGATTGTGAGAGAGGCGGTGAAGTTGGGGGGGGAGATGATTGTGAACATATCAAATGATGCGTGGTTTGGCAGGTCGTCGGAGTTAGATTTGGCGGTTGCGCAAGCGGTGTTTCGCGCTGTTGAGACAC
>JAOAAR010000176.1 GCA_026418755.1 Planctomycetota bacterium | reverse complement strand
GTTCTACACTGTCCTTAACCGCCCTCTTCTGTCGCATTCCCGCCGTGTCAATCACAATGAACCTCTTTCCTTTTCTTTCAACCACCACTTCCACAGCATCCCGTGTGGTACCAGGCAAATCATCAACAATAACCCGTTCTGCTCCGCACAATCGGTTCACCAGTGTTGACTTGCCTGCGTTCCTTTTTCCAACTATGGCAATCCGCACATCAGGCAACTTTTCTCCTTCTGTTTTAGGCAGATACGAGGCGATTCTCTCTCGTAACTCGCCCAATCCAACTCCGTGCAGTGCGGAAACCGCCAGCGGCTCACCAAATCCTAACGCACAAAACTCGCCTGCACTTGCCTCCCTCTCTCGGTTATCCGCCTTGTTGGCGACAAGAAGAACTCTCTTACCACTTTTGCGCAGCACATCCGCAACATACTTGTCCGCTGGCACAAGCCCATCCGCCGCATCAACCACAAAAACAACCAAAAACGCCTCTTCAATTGCCTGCCGCAGTAGTTCCTGCGAGCAGCGCAAAACTCCTTCTTCCCACTCTACCTTGTCTAACATCCCACCTGTGTCTGCCAACTCGTAGACCCACCTCGGAAACGAATTCTTCTCCTTCTTTCTACTTCTATCAGGTGAGGACTCAACTAACGCCGTTACTACATCTCTCGTTACGCCACTTACCCTCTCCACTATTGAAAAATTTCGCCCGAGCAGGCGGTTAAAAAGTGTAGATTTCCCCACATTCGGTCTGCCAACAATCACCACAAGTGGTACATCCGCCACATCTCTAATCCTTCTTCTCTTTCTCTCACAGCACATACGGCGAATCCTCTCTCTTACAAAACCAAAAATCTCAGCGGAATCCAAAATCAGAGCGTGGAGAGTCAAACCTCTTTCTCGCCAAAACACATTCTATTGGCAACCTAAAAAATATGCAAAACAATTCTTCATATGAGATGGCAGGTTCAACTGCCTGAAGAGATTTCGTTCGCAGGACATTTTGCTTGATTGGACAGATGGTTTGGTTATCCTTATTCAGGGATTAAGAGAGGGAGACCAAAATGGCGTTATCAAGAAAAATCGCTTTTATCAATTTATCAGAGCGCTCATACCGAGTGGAACCGATTTCGAAGAAACTGCGTGAGAATTTCTTGGGAGGGCGCGGTATTGATGCATATTTTCTTTACACGAGGACGAAGCCAGGTATTGACCCATTTTCTCCTGAAAACCCGCTTATGGTTTCCGCTGGACTTCTCGTGGGGACGCTTGCTTCCGCTTCTGCGCGAACCCACATAATGGCGAAATCACCCCTAACGAACCTCATAGGTTCTGCGAATATGGGCGGTTTTTTTGCGCCTGAACTCCGGTTCGCAGGGTTTGACCATCTGGTCGTCGAGGGAGCAGCAGATGAGTGGCTTTACATCTTCATTAATGACGGAAAAATCGAGTTTAGGAAGGCGAATCAGTTAAAAGGACTCTCTCCACAGGAAGCACAGACGGCAATCAGAGACGAACTGAAAGACCAGGAGATTCAGGTTTTGAGCATCGGAATAGCCGGCGAGAATCTCGTTCGCTTTGCTAATGTCAGAACGGGATTAAAGAACGCAGGCGGCAGAACCGGAATCGGTGCAGTGATGGGCTCAAAACGCCTGAAAGCAATCGCTGTTAGAGGTACTTCCGATATCAAGATTGCTTATCCAGAAGAGGCGCTCAAATACAATCTTAAACTGACAAAAGAGATTGCCGATTCCAAGTTCGGCAGAATAATGCAGCAATGGGGAACGATGTTTATCTATGGAGTGACCAACTCGACAGGACTCGTTCGCACTCGCAATTTTCAGTCTAATCAACTTCCAGACTCAGAGGACATCGAGTGCGAGCGGATAGAAGACTACTCCTTTGGGACTGAAGGCTGCTTCGGCTGCGTTCTTCACTGCCGCCATAAATATACACTCAACTCCCCAAAATATGGTTTTGTTTACGGACAGGGTCCTGAATACACATCGCAAGGCGCTTTCGGCGCAGAAGTTGGCTGCCGCTCCTTCGAAACCATCCTTTTAGGTAACCATCTCGTCAATACATACGGACTCGACACTCTCGAAACAGGCTCTATGATTGCCTGGGCATTCGAACTCTATGAAAAAGGGATTTTGACCGATAAAGAGACCGGCGGTTTGCGTCTTGAATGGGGCAATACGGAGGCTGTTCTTGAGATGGTTGAGCGCATTGCAAAAAGAGAAGGGCTTGGCGATGTCCTTGCTGAGGGACCACGCCGTGCCGCTCAACGCATCGGCAGAGACTCGGAAAAATACCTTATCGAGGTGAAGGGAATGTCTAACCTTCATTCTGATGAGCGCCCCACTCCATCTCTCGCACTCGGTATAGCCACTGCAACGCGCGGCTCAGACCACCTCCGCTCCAGACCCGCCATCGACCTCTACTATCTTCCTGAACCTGTCCTCCGCGAAATCTACTCCAATCCCGTTCCCTACAATGGACCACTCTCTTCAGACTACCGCTCCTACGAGGGTAAGGCGTGGCAGGTCTTCTGGCACGAGAACCTTTATATTATGACCGACATTCTTGGAATCTGTAAATTTCATGTCAAATTCCTCTCGCCGAACCTTATGGATTTTAACCACTTCTCCGAACTCCTCTACTACAATACAGGACTCAAAATAAGCCCCCAACAACTCTGGGAGATTGCTGAACGCGCCTATAATCTTGAGAGGCTCTTTCTTGTCCGTGAAGGTATTCGCAGAAAAGACGACCGTTTGAGCGACCGCTACTTCGACGAGCCGACGCCAGAAGGTCTTCCTGTCGTAAAGGGTGTAACCTTAGACAGAGAAAAATTCAACAAAATGCTGGATGAATACTATGAACATCACGGCTGGGATAAAGATGGTGTTCCTACGCCGCAGACACTTGCTCGCCTCTCCCTTAACGACCTTTAAACCGCAGACTCATTCGCGCTCTATGAGTTAAAATTTGTAAATCGGGGAGACTGCGATTGAATATAATATAAATCTGGGTCTGTATCGTTTTTTTACTTTGTTCATTCTGCTGTGAGGAGAGGAGATGGTCCGTTACTACGGAACGGTGATTCGTCCACCAAGTGAGGCAAACTCGCTTATTCTTCAGGTCACTTATGGCTGCTCTCACAATAAATGCACCTTTTGCGGAACATATTTGGATAAACCGTTCAGGGTGCGCCCCCTTGAAGAAGTGTTCGAGGATATCGACTCGGTTAAACGGTATGCGAACGATGTGACTCGAGTTTTTCTGTGTGATGGAAATGGAATGGTTCTGCCTCAGAGCCATCTTCTCTCTGTTCTGGACAAACTTAACTCAACATTTCCGAATCTTCAAAGAGTCGGGATTTATGCGAACGCAAAGGACATTTTGAGAAAATCACTTGATGACTTGACTGAACTGCGCAGCCGCAAATTGGGAATAATCTACATCGGTCTCGAAAGCGGTTCCGATTTGATTCTCCGTAAAGTTAAAAAAGGAGCAAGCGTCGAGCAACAGATAGAGGCTGTTCGCAAAGCCCAACAGGCAGATATAAAGGCTTCCGTGATTGCAATTTTAGGGCTTGGCGGTCGCACTCTTTCCGAAGAGCATGCAGTGAAAACCGCATATGCTCTCAATCAGATGCAGCCCCGTTTTGCTTCTTTCCTTACTCTTATGCTGGTTGAGGGAACTGAACTGGCAGAAGAGTACCTGCGCGGCGAGTTTGAACTTCTACAGCCTGTCGAATTCCTAAAAGAACTCCGAACTATCGTCGAAAATCTCGAACTTGAAAGGACAGTGTTTCGCACAAATCACGCCTCCAATTTTTTGGCTCTTGAAGGAGTTCTTTCAAAGGACAAAGAAAAGATTTTGCGCGAGTTAAACCGCGGAATCAACGGCGAAGTGCCACTGCGTCCCGACTTCTTCCGCGCACTCTGACCGCAAAACGCCGAGAACCCGCTAACCCCAAGCCTCCTTCGAGAACATAAGATGAGTATGTGCTGGGTCTGTTTTTTTATATCAGTATTTCGACGAAGCCCCGCCGTTGAAAAGCATAGATTCATAGGCTATGGAGTTGCTTCATCTCGCTAATTGTTGAAAAAGGGAGGAGAGAAAGAGTTAGTGGCGAGGGTATGGAAAAAGGCTCATCATAGAGTATTTTCATCCTGTGGTTCGCAGTTCGGGGATTTTTGTGAAAAACTGTCTGCTGTTGAAAAATAGGTGGATTGTTGTTATGCTTACATCGTTATTCGAGCATGTGAAAGTGTGGGGAAATCATTATGCGTGATAAGGAGAGATTGCCGGGGTGGTTTTTGCGCTCTCTTGAATCTGACTGGGGCGGTATCAAACTGAGTGAAGAGCATAAACGAATAAGCGAAGGGGTTGGCTTACCTCCAGGGACTCCTGTCTATATTGGTGAAAAAAGAGAAGAGAAGGTTAAAATCACCGTTATTGACTACGATGAGACAGAATTTCAAGAGAAGGTTGTGGAAAGGGTTGAAGAGTGTGTTCCTTTCAAAGAGAAGCCAACCGTTACTTGGATAAATGTGGACGGTGTTCACGACATCGAACTTCTTAAAGAATTGGGCAGATGTTTTGGGCTTCATCCGCTGGTTATAGAAGACATACCGAACACATACAGGCGTCCCAAAATGGAGGATTACGGTGAGTATATCTACATTGTATTAAGG
>JAOAAR010000175.1 GCA_026418755.1 Planctomycetota bacterium | reverse complement strand
CCGCCTCATCCAGAGACAGATTACGATTGATAATCAGTTCAACTAACTCTTCTGCCTTTCGACGGAGGTATTCTTTACTCTCACCCGGAAGACGAGATTTTTCAGTCGGAGCAGTAATCACTTCGCCTAACCCTTCCAAAAAGCGACGACCAAGACAGTTGACGATCCACGAGACCAGTAATTCGTCTTTCGGTGGTTGTCCAAGAACATGCAGATTCGCGTTAATCTTTTCACACGAGATATTGCTCAAGTAACCTGCCACTTTTTGAATCTCTTCCGGGGTGAGTATTTGTCCTTCCTTTAAATCAAAGTGTAAGTCTCTGTCCAAGTGAGTATCACGCACTTGCTGGGTAATAGAAAGCCGGAACTTTTCTTTAAGTGCGCCTTCTGCCATCTGGTCCCACTTGATAATCTCGTTTTGAAGGTTGAGCAATTCGTCTGATAGTCCAGCGGCGGTATCGGGCGAAATAAGATGGTCAATTAAGACCGCGCATGTTCGACGCTTAGCAGGCAAAGACCAGTTCAATTCGCAGATTGGCCAGACACGAAAATTAGGCATGTTACCCATCAAAATATCAGGCCAATCCGACTCCCTTAAACCTACCATCTTCCGCGGTAGAGTATAATCCATAATCAAAAACTCCCAGACAAGTAAAGCGTCTCCTTTGAAGCCTTCCTCAATCCAGAAATTGACTGCGAGTTGGTTATGGCTTGGCACAATATTGTAAGGGTCGTTCCTGATACGAGCCAGCAAAGCCTCTCTGTTCTCTTGTTCCAGAAAACCTTCAATCTCAGGTCCCTGCACTGGCACAAGGATGACATTGCCTAACTCAATCTTAGGAATGACGATGTACTGTCTGCCTTCTCTATCTTTCCAGACCATAAACTTCCCTGGAGGTTCTCCCCATTCTTTAATCACAGCATCACGCTGTTCCTTCGGGACTTTTGATTCAAACCAGCGCCGATAAATCTCTACAGGCAAAAGTACAGGCTTTCCACTCCGCACTACTCTCTCCAGCTCTCCTGCTTCGGAGGAGAGAATCTGGCGACCATGGTCTATCATCCAACTGATTAACTCATTTTGATCTTTGGGCATCTTTGTAATTTTGTAACCTTTTTCTTTCATCCTCTTCAATAGACTTATAATACTATCGCCGTATACCGTATCTTCTGTTCCAACCAGCATAGCATCTTTCTCGGGCGGTCCTAAGTATTGAATCGCTATCCTCTTTTCTTGGTTAGGCTTATATGCAAGGCGGACATAGGACGCAGCACGAGCAACAAACCGTTCCAATCTATCTTTAATTATGACCGTAGACTGCGGGAAAGGCTCACGGCTTGGAACAGTAGAACCAGCAACGACTCTTGGTTCAATAAAACCTTGACTTTCTCGAATCACCAGCATCATTCCCATTCTGCCCCAGGTTGTCGGTCGTTTTTTCTCATCTTGGGGCGGATTACGCCATTCATCAATCGTCTCCCCCATCAATGTCATCGGTTGGAGCCGCGGCGCTCCCAAGTTGATGTAAAACTCAGCCTTTCCGCTCTTGCCAGTCCATGTCAGAAGCGCGTTAGGTTTGAATTCCCTAATGTATTGTTCATATGTGTCCTCTCTTTCTCCTTCGCTCGTATTTATGGCGACCGCAAGCATCCCTTGCTTCTCAAACTCTTTTATCAGTCCGTCTATCAGTGTTTGGCTTGCTAAAGTAACATGTCCTATATTAGTCTCAATCAGAATGCGGGGGACATTTGTGTTTTTGCCTCGTTCGCTTGCCCAGTGTAGAAATTCACCCACACTTGCAAAAATTCCCCTATGGTCAGGATGGTAGAACCAACGGTTTTCGTACTTCTCAGGCGGTTCTATTTTCCCTTTCTTGCCGAGATAAGTAACAACCAGATAAACCAAAAGACGACGAGTATTCTCATCTGATAACGCCCTAAATGAACTGTAATTTTCTATCTCCGTATCCTTCTCAATTATTCCGCTTGCGGTCAAATCTGGGATACTTCTTTCCAGCATAGAAAACGCCTGATTGGAGGCTACAATACGGATTTCAGGTTTTTCTTTCTTCGCCGATGTAAGAAAGTTGCGTATACGGTCTTTCTCTTCCTTACTCTCCAACTCTCTGAATCCGCCCACGAGAATAAGACGGCATTTTGAAATATCGAACTCTTTTTTATCAACATTCTCGTTCGTTAAAGTTATAACTTTCACGCCCGATGTTTCCTGAGTCTCCTTAAGGCGCGCAAAACCAGGCGCTCCGCCGTAAATATAGATGATATCCACTGGTTCAGGCTCTTTACCGCTGGCAGTTCCAAACCACCCAATCAAACTTGACAGTGCCAATTGACCGATCAAAACGAGCGCCTTTAGATTCTTCATATATCCGCCCTCCAAGTTACTGACTTTCTCTGTCCTTTCGAGGAGGTGATGGCAAAAACACTACTACCAGTTCCCCGATTGAGGCGAGTATGATTGCCCCGACCCTATAAGTTGCATCTTTTTCAGGTTGTGTAATGAAGCATACCATATAGAAACCCAAAACGAAGACAATCGAAGCCATCGCTGCAACAGTAGCGTAAAACTTTTTGTCCATCCGATACAAAAATCCTGCCCCGATGGCGACTGCTCCCATCACCATACAAAACCAAAGAGCATTTGGCTTGTATGCTTTTGCCTCAATCCCCCTCTGCAAGCCGGTNCAGATTATCATCAGCCCATATAGTATGGTAAACAACCACTTCATATTTGGCTCCTTATATCCTGAAGCCATACCTTTTCTCCTTTGCCTTAAAAACTCTCGTCAGTTCCAATTAGTTCTAAAACTCTACAACAAGGCTAACCGTTACGCTGAAGGGCTCTCCGGGACTGCTCTTCGTCACATGCCGAGCGCCAGTGAAATATCTTTCATTAAAAACATTATTGACCTTCATCTGCAAACGAATCGGGTTGACACCTTCCCCTACCAAGGAACTCATCCCCCAGTCCTCAAAAGAGTATTCGAAAAACAAATCGGTCACCCAATACGGGGACAGTTTGTAATCGTCTGAAATATACTCACCCCGATAAGTCATCCACCGTTCAGAAACACCCTTAAGCCCCACTCCTACTTTCAGGTTGGTAGTTGGGATTCGGTACACTGTCTGAATCGCCACATCGTGTTTAGGCACATTTTGCGTGACCTCATTCTTGTCATCACCTCTTTTTCGCAAGTAAGTGTAAGAGACATTCAAACGCCAATTCTGCGTTATCTTACCAGAAGAAGTAAGTTCAAAACCTTCAGACTTCTCTTTTCCTGTCAACTCCGCCACATTTGGTAATGTAGGGTCGCGTTCCGGTAGATTATTCTGTCTGATGGTAAACCCCGCAACCGTGCATAGCAGATTCTTCGTAAGATGTGTCTTTACCCCTAACTCTAACATCTCTGCTTTCCACTCCTCCGTTATCTCTTTTCCTTGATGGTCAACCAACCCTAAGTTAGGTCCTCTGGTGTCTAACATGACCCCATAAGTTGTCAGGTTCGAATTAATGAGATACGCTATACCAAACCGCGAAGAGATGACCCCATATTTAGCATATTTGACTCCTGTAATACCGTTTATTGACTTGTGTTCGTCAGAGCGTCCTCCCACCAAAAAACGAAATGAACGCCAAGCCAAATAATCTTCAAGGAAGAAACCTTCTTTCTCAATGATAGTCTCGCTCCTTGTACGAGGAGCAGACGGGAAAGTGACGGTTGTTGGGAGAGGTTCATTAACATCATACCATGCAGTCGTGGTAGAGACACTCGAAACAGAATCCGATTCACTTCTTAGAAAATCTAATCCTAAGACTATTGAGTTCTCAATCTGCGCAGATTTATGGCGAATAAGAGAGTAGAAATTGTATCCGGCGCGTCTGTATATCCCATCAAAATATACCTTGGAAAAAGGAGAGGTCCCTGTCGCATAAAGTTTCTCAAGATACGCAACTGTAGTATACCCTTTCGGTACCCCAAAACAGGTTCCGATAATATCCGAGATGGTGTTAGCGTAGAGATACCACGCTCCAGCATTGAATGTCAGAACATCGCTCAGTTTCCACTTCAGCCGAGCCTGTCTTATATGTCCCACGTAGTCTGTATATGTATCCTCGTTACCATGGTATGTATCATAATCACAGATTTTCGGTTTACCTTTTATGTATGGAGGAATGCCCCAATTGGAAGCCTCTCTTTGCGTCTGATATATATAGTCGAGTTTGATTTCAAATCCTGAAAAGAGAAGTAGTTTAAGACTTGGGGATAAACAATACCCTCTGTCAGTATCGAAGCGAGATGGAAGATAAAAAGGTCTTTCTCCAACAGGGGCCATATTCAGACGAAAATGCACCCTCTCGCCCAAAGGTATGTTATAGTCCATCTCAAGACGATATCTCTCCTTATCACTTTCACCTCCTTCCAACAATGCTCTCGTCCTATACAGCGAATCCTTAAGCGGTTCCTTCGTCACAATGTTTACTCCGCCGCCAACTCCTGCGGAAGAAGAAGTCGTTGAGCCTCGAATCGCCGCAGCCGAACCTTTGAAATACTCTATCCGCTCAATGAGCACGGTATCCAGAAACATCGCTACCTGGGGAGGAATCGGAAAACCATTGAGAGTCGTTTCCGTACCACCAAAACCGCGGACAAGCACAGCACCTCCTCCTGACGCAGTAAAAAGG
>JAOAAR010000174.1 GCA_026418755.1 Planctomycetota bacterium | reverse complement strand
GATACTTGACTACACAAGGTAGAGCAGTCGAAGATGATTTGAAGATGGTCCAAGACGCAGAGGAGTTTTCAAAGAATGGCAGAGAATAGCGGTCTGCTTGATGAGATAAAAGAGTTAAAAAGAAAAAGGAATGCCCTCATTGTAGCACACAATTACCAGCCCCCCGTGGTACAAGACATAGCCGATTTCTGCGGCGATAGCCTTGAATTAGCACGCCTATCAGCAAAAACTGACGCAGATGTGATCCTTTTCTGCGGGGTCGATTTTATGGTTGAAATGGCTGCGATTCTTGTAGACGGAAAAACTGTCCTGAATCCTGAGCCTTCTGCCACCTGTCCGATGGCAAATATGGTGACCGTTGATGATGTGAAAGAGATGCAGAAAGAAAACCCCAATGCAAGAGTAGTATGTTATGTGAACTCAACGGTAGATGTAAAGTCGGTCTCCCACATCTGTTGCACATCTGGAAACGCCATTAAGATTTTCAGTGCTATCAAGGAGCCGATAATATTCGTTCCTGATAAGTTTCTCGGAACTTACGCCGCTTCGGTTACGAAGCGCAAGGATGTTATACTCGCCAACGGCTTCTGTCCGACGCATATGTTGATAAAGACGAAAGACATAGAAGTGGCGAGAAAAAAACATCCTCACGCGTTTGTGATGGTCCACCCCGAATGCACGCCAGATGTGACTTCCGCAGCGGATGCAGTTCTTTCAACAGGCGGTATGGTACGTGCCGCTAAGGAGCGTGCCGAAAAGGAATTCATAGTTGGAACAGAGACAGGATTACTGCACAGATTACAGAAGGAGAATCCTCGAAAGCGGTTTTATGCACTTAACAAAAATGCTGTCTGTCCTAACATGAAGAAGATAACGCTTGAGAAAATCCATAATGCGTTGCTGAACAACTGCCATAAGGTGAGCATTCCTGCCGATATGGCAAAACCCGCCAGGGAAGCGCTTGAGCGGATGCTTTCTTACTGAGAACGGGTAACCATTTCTATTGTCTGCTTTTCCCTGGGAAGAATTGTAAGGCTGCTATGAACTGGTCCGGGCTTCCGTGTGTGCCTGAACCTGGACCGCTATATGGTGCGTCAGCAGGCAGTCTGTAACCTGCATTTTTCATCCCGTTGACGATTATGTTTGCGTCGTAGTAATCGCCGCCGGGGCCTGCATTACCCCACGGCGCAAATCCCAATTGGGTTGCAGTCTTTTTGGGAGTTGCGGAACAATTCACATCATTTGCCCAATAAGCAGCAAAGTATGATTGACGCAGGTCAAATCCCAGTTTAAGCCCCGCTGATGTCCCTGCAGACTCGCTTAAAAGGTATGTTCTGTCGTTGTCAATGTTATATTTCGACCTGACCCAGTCGAGGACTGTTGCGCCTGCGGCACCATTTCCGTTATAAGTGACCCCGTCAAGAACTGCGAAAATGTAACCGCTGATTCCTGATACATATGAACGGAGAGAGAGAAGGTTATTCGTCATTTGCGCACCCCCTTCTGTCCCGCTATATACAATCATAAGCGGATTTTTGGTTGATGGAGAATAAGAATTTGGAACAATCAAGCGGCAGGTAATCCCATTTGCGTTAACGGTTGAGCCGCTTAGTGGGTAACTCCCGCCTGAGCCGCCAGAAGAACCTCCCAAGGGAGGCTCAACAGTCACAGGAGCAGTCGTTACCACTATGTAGGAAGTTCTGAGAAGCCAGGCAGAGTTGCCTGCATTGTCACCAACCGTCAGTTTCACGCTATATGTTCCAGCAGAAGCGTATTGATGAGAAGGGTTTTTCGTTGTATAGTCAACTACGCCGTTATTGTCTACATCCCACTGCCAAGAATTGATTGTTCCTGCGGTGGATGTGGAAGAATCGGTAAAATTGACGGTCAGAGGAGAGCTGCCGCTTGTTGGAGTTGCAGAGAATGCAACCGTTATTTCAGGGTCGCCTCCACTGCTGCTTCCACCTCCCCCACCACCTGAAGACTTCGACTTCGATGAGCAACCTACAATGAGAAGGACAAAGAAAAGAGAATAAAGGAAACACCTCACCACTATCCCTCCAATCTCCTTAGTTATAAGGAAACTCGAAAGGAGAGTCTCTGTGCAACAAAAATGTAAAGAAAGAATATACACAGAGTTGGAAACTCTTTTCATCCTTGGATGTATTATAGAAAGGTAGTTACACCAAAAGAAATTTCTGGGAGTTAGGCAAGTTCTTGTATAGACTCATTTCAATTGCGTAGATAGGAAATTTGCAGTATCATTAGTGGGAGTGGCGTCTAATTAGATATAGGGGTGAGGTATTTTAAAATGAGTGATGAGTTCAAGGATACCTTTTCGGATGAGACGGTTGGAAGAGAAGGGACTGTTGGTTGGAATCAGCCAAAGGAAAAAATGCAAAGAGAGACAGGATTGACAGAGAAGAAAGCGGAGAAGTTCTTCGGCATAGTTGCTGTTCGGAAAGGTTTTTTGAGGGAAGAGGAACTGCAGCGGGCTCTGGCTATACAGAATGAGTATATGAAGCGTGGGAGAAACAAGCGGTTAGGAGAGGTTTGCGTTGAGTTGGGGCTTCTGGAGGAAAAAGATGTTGAGGAGATTTTGAGAATCCAGAAGCGTTCGGTGATGCTGTGCGGGAACTGCGGTACGCCGTATCTGATTGATGCTTTTCCGCCGGGAAAGAAATGGAGGTGCAAGAGGTGCAATTTTCTTCTTGAAGTGCCTTCTCTGCCGGAAGATGCATTGGAGTTTTCAGCGAGTGAAGACGCTGCGACTCTTGTGATGGAAGAGGAAGGTAGAGGAGAGACGCAGCCTGAGAGGATGGAGTTTGGCAACTATGAGATTGTGGAGAAGGTTGCGCAGGGTGGAATGGGTATCGTTTATAAGGCGCGCCAGAAGGGGCTGGACAGGATTGTAGCGTTGAAAGTGTTGTTGGGCGGAGAAGCAGCGGCAGAGGAGATGATTAAGCGGTTTTACAACGAGGCGAAGGCGATTGCAAAACTCCGCCATCCGAACATAGTGACAATTCACGAAGTGAGCGAGTTCGAGGGGAAGCATTTTTTTACGATGGACTTTATACACGGAGAGAGTTTACGCCACATCATCCTCACCAAGAGAAGACTGCCCGTCCCTGTGGCGTTGACAATAGCCCAGAAGATTGCCGACGCGCTTCAATATGCTCACGAGCATGGTGTGGCGCATCGTGACATTAAGCCTGAGAACATACTTATAGACGAGACAGGCGAACCGATGATAACCGACTTCGGGCTTGCCAAAGATATAGAGATGGACCCGAATATGACGAGGGCAGGAGTCGTGATGGGGACTCCTGCATATATGTCACCCGAGCAGGCGAGAGGAGAGCACTCGAAGATAGGTCCTTTAAGTGATGTTTATTCTACGGGGGCGGTTCTTTACGAGATGCTGACAGGAGAGCCTGTATACAAGTTTGAGGGACAAATTGGGCTTGCTACTCTTCTTAAGACTTTCCAAAAGGAGATAACGCCGCCGAGGAGGCTCAATCCCTCCATTCCAAGAGATGTTGAGACGATTGTGATGAAAGCGTTGGAGAAGGAGCAAGAGAGACGGTATCAGAGTGCAGGAGAGATGGCAGACGACATAGAACGGTATATGCGCGGGGAGCCGATAATGGCGCGTCCTGCGTCGTTATTTTACAAACTCTACAAGCGGTTCAGGAAGTACTGGTATGTGAGCGTTCCGACGGTAGCAGCGATTATTTTCGTGATTGCCATGAGTGCGTATTTCATAAGTATGAGGCTTGAAGAGCGGCGCGAGCGGCGTCAAAGGATAACGGATGCAATGAGAGAAGCGCGAGCGTTGTTTGAGGAGAAGAAATACGAAGAATCTCTCCAAAAGTTGGGTTATGTTCTAGGGGAGGACCCGAAGAACATAGAGGCTGTAGAGTTGCGTGTGAGGTGTGAGTCGCTCAAGAAAGAGGCTGAAAAATTGAAGGAGGAAAGGCGTATCAAAGAGAGCGCAAAAACTCTGGTAAGAGATGCGCTTAAGAAGGTTGAAGAAGGAGATTCTCTCCTCAGAGAAGGGAAGAGGTGGGATGCGAAGATGAAGTTGAATGAGGCGATAATGGGTTTTTCGAAAGCGTTGGCGGATGACAAGGAGTCCGTAGAGGCGGCGAACGGAAAATTCGACACCTGTATGAAATTAGGCTCCCTGTTTATGGAAGACCGCGACTTCGGTGCCGCTGTTCTGATTTTTTATGGTGCGTTAGGGCTCGGCATTGACGATGATAGAGTCCAGACAGAGATAGATCAAGCAAAACGGTTTCAGCAGAGAATGGAGCAGTTTGAAGCGGTCGTAGAGGCAGCAGAAAGGGCACGGGCTGCCGACAAATGGGATGAAGCGATTGCCAAATACCAGCAAGCGTTAGGATTTGAGAACCTGACCCCCCAAGAGAAGAGTGATTTGAAGGAAAAGATTCTCCTCACTCGTTATCAGAGCCTCTTCATAGAAGGGAAGAATCTTCTAAGAGAGGGCAAGTTTGATTCAGCAGCGGATGTCTTCCGGAAGGCTGCAGAGATAAAGAACACTGAAGAGATAAGGGAGCAGTTGCGCACTATTGAATATAGAAGGCTTCTGACAAATGCCAGAGACCTGGAGAATCAGAACAAACTATTGGATGCAGTTGAGGTTTATAAAAAGGCGCGCGAGTACGCACTTGACCCTGGAGATGTAGACAGAGCCATTTCTCTGTGTATTGAGAATGCA
>JAOAAR010000173.1 GCA_026418755.1 Planctomycetota bacterium | reverse complement strand
AAACTGGATGGTAGTTTTTCGCTCTGCATCGAGTTGAGCGACTGTAGGAGAGGATTCTGGCATATATGGCAGGTTATTGAGGTGAAAGAGAAGGAATCCTATGAGGTTAAACTCGCGTACAAGGCGGTTGGATGGAGCAACAATCACATCATGCTTGTGGTAAGGGACGCCGCGAGGGGATGGTTTGTATTAAACAGGGCAGAGAGTTTACTCCCATCTGAGGGATGGAAAATTACGGTTCTTCGGTTTAAGGTACCTGAAGGAACGCATAAAGTGCGTATTTCCTTTTATCAGTATCTGCCGAAGGATTATAATCCTCGTGAAGAGAAGTGGTCATCTTCTGGAGCGATATGGGTAGATTCTGTTTCCTTGAGAAGGGTGAAATAGAGTAGTTTTCGATGACAGGAATCATCTTAGGAGCAGGGAGCGGGCACAGATTGGGAGCACTGACAGAGGGGTTGCCGAAGTGTCTCCTGCGTATTGGAGACAAGAGGCTAATTGAATATCAGGCAGAAGTTATGGTCAGAATTGGGGTAGACAGGGTAGTAACGGTTGTAGGATATAAGGCAGATGAGGTTATACGACTGATATTTCAAAGGAGGCCACCTATAAGATGGGATTTTGTCGAAAACCCTCATTTTAGCACTACCAATACACTTTATTCGCTGTATCTAGCGAGAGATGCTGCTGGAGACGATATTCTTTTCTGCAATGGGGATGTGTTGTTTAGAACCACACTTGCTATTCGTCTTCTTGATAGAGGAAGAAGTACGATGGCTGTTGTGAAGAAACAGTGTGGAGAAGAAGAAGTGAAAGTAAGGATGAAGTATGGGAAGATAATCGAAATCGGAAAACATATTGAGCCTTCCGTTGCGGATGGCGAGTTTGTAGGAGTTGCGCTTTGGAAGAAAGGTGAAGGGGAGAAGATTTTCACTGCGCTTGAGCAATTTGTTAAGAAGGAAAGGAAGAAAGATTTCTTCGAAGCAGCGATAAATTCTTTACTCCCAGAGTTGCAGTTATATGGCGTGGATGTAACAGACGAACCGGTGGTAGAGATTGACTTTCCAGAAGACCTTCACCTTGCGAGAACAGAGATTTTACCTCTCGTACTCAAGGAAAAGGATTGTGAAAGGTATTCGAGTTAAGTTTTCGGATTTTGATAAAGTATATCCGGAAGAGAAAAAACAAAAGTTGCGCTCTCTTATTCTCAGTTGGTATGTCCACAGAACGATTGGAAAATTGTTAGCGTGGATTTCACTGAGAGCAGGGATTCCAGCGAATGCTCTTACGGTTTGTTCCATCATCGCCGTTACCGCAGCGTCAGTTCTGTTAGCCGTTGGCAGCACTGTTGCTACTCTAATAATAGGCTTGTTTCTTCTCTGGATGTGGGCGATATTGGACGGGGCTGATGGGCATGTAGCGCGTATCACAGGACCCACTGTTTTTGGAGAATTTCTGGACAGACTGGGTGCTGATTTCAAAAGGGCGCTGTTCTACCCCTGTGTCGGCATAAGAGCGATTTCTTCGCCCGGTTGGCTTTCAGAGACTCTTATTGAAAGAGGGGTCCCATCATATGCGCCCTTGTTTTTGGGATGTGCTGCCTCTGTTTTTTCCCTTTGGACCGTATGTGTAGCGTTCAAATTCAGGAGCGCTTTCACAAACCACCTAACAATTAAAAAAGAGATTTTCGTGATAGCGACCAATCTTATTGAATTTGAAATCGTCTTCATTATCGTTGCTGCCATCTTTCGTGGGTGGGATATGTTTGTCGCTTTTTATGCTGTTTCATACTTTGCCATCCTGATAGCAGCTTTCAATTTCCACATAAGAGCGGCGATTACTCTATCTGAGGCGCAGAGCGAAAACGGTAAGACATCTTCTGTCAGCAAACACGAGAAGGGAGAATAAGTTGGAAGGGGCACGAGAGGAAAGAGGTGTTCTCGCAGGAAGTAGAGAGAATTTTGTTCGTGGAAGTGTTGCTACTTTTGTCGAGGTGTCGTCTCTTCTTGCTTCATCAACGCTGTTCTCTATCGGTGCACTTCGGATTATCGCATCTGACCTCTTCTTGGGTGTAACTCTTCTTCTCTGTGCCACTCCTTTCCTGTTCCTTTACTGGAGCAGAACTCTTTTTTCTCGGGATTTGACCCCCTCCGCTGTTAGTGTTTTTCTGCTTTCCTGCGGCGTCTTCTGGCAGCCTTCTCCTTTCGACATCGCAATATGTATCGTCTTTCCCATCGCCCTGCTGCGTTTCATAATCTTTCCTCGTCGGTTCCTGATATTACCATTTATCATTTTAGCGTTCTTCATTGCCACCTCGCTGCCCGCCTTTCTCACTTGCGTGTCAACCCGTGCATTGCTCATCAACACAGGTATCCAATCGTACCTTGTTGTTGTCACATTCGTCACGATGTTTCTTGTCTCGAACCCAGCCACATTCCAGCCTGCATATAAGGCTCTAATCTGGGCATGCTGGGTTACTGTCCTTGTGGTGCTCGTTCAGTATGTTACATACTCAATCGGAGGCATTTCAGCCCTAATGCTCAAACCGTTAGTTCCTGCAGGTCTCACTTCTCATCACTCTCTTGCTGCTCTTATGATTGCAACAGCATTTTTCGACTCGCTGGTGCGCGTGCTTTTTGCAAGAGCAAAAGAAGTATTGACAAATATGGTGCTCGTTTTTGTGTCTTTATCCGCTCTGGTGTTTACAGAAAGCAGAGGACCACTTTTTGCTCTTCTACTTTCACTTTTAGGGTTGGGTTTTCTCCTCACAGTTATGAGAATTTTTCCTCCTCGACCTGCCGTAATGTTTATCTGCCTTATCTTATGTCTTATGTTCTCGCCTATCCTTTTTCCTCGCTTCTTCGAGCGTTACAAGGCATACCATAGATACGATGAAAATAGAGTAGTCGGCACACAACTTATGCTGGAGATGACACTCGACAACCCGATAGGAATCGGTCTTGGCAATTTCGCCCTGAAGGGAGCAGAATATACTCAAAAGTATCCGAGTTTAGTAGTGGTCAAAACACCAGAAGAACATCCATTAGGAAGGTCGTTCTTCAGAAGGGAATCTCTAAAAGGAGAGGTGGCGGTAACGGTTCACGAAGAGAACGCATATCTGAAAGTTTTCGCCGAGCAAGGATGGATTGGGGGGATGTTATTTCTTCTCATAATAGGAACAGGGTTGATGCGAGTTTTGCGCTCGTTTCTTCTCTCAAATGAGATTAGAGAGCGCATAATGACACTTGTGTTGTTCTTAAGTTTGCTTACTTTTGCGATTGACCTACTGGTGTGCGGCGGTGTCTATTGGCGTCATCTATGGATACTGCTTGGTTTTTCTTTTGCTTCAGTCTGGATTTCGGGGGAGGGAAAAAGTGGAGGAGATATATCTACCAGAAGAAGCGGTTGAGTATTTGAAAAGCATCGTCGGTGACAGCGATGAGTTTAATGAGTTTGAAAAACTCTTGAAGCAAAAGTCCGCACAACTTTACCTAGCGCACAATCTCGAACGGATAATTTTAACTCTCCAACTGCTCGAAAGTTTCTGTCCTGCTGAAGGCTCTCTCCTTGAGTTAGGTTCACCCCCTTACATTTTTTCTCTTCTTGTCGCCACACGCAGTCAGTATTCCCTCACGCTTACTTCTTTCTCGGACGAGGTGAAAAGTGAAGAAACAGAACTGGCAGGAAAAAAGAGAATACTATGGTCATTCAATGTAGAGAAACATCGGTTTCCTTTCAACGACTCCAGTTTTGATGTCGTCCTATGCCTTGAAATCATTGAACATCTTCTGAGTGACCCTTCTTTTATGTTATGCGAGATACACAGAGTATTGAAACAGAAGGGCATATTGATACTCAGCACTCCTAATCTTTTAAGAATGAGCAAAGTCGCTGCTCTTTTTCTTAACAGGAGCAGAGAGTTCAAATATATGCCTTGTGTGTATGACCGTCACAACAGAGAATACACTTTGGACGAACTGAGAGACCTACTAATGGGAAGCGGTTTTGAACTTATGTCGGCGAAAACATACAATCTTGGAGAAAGGTGGAAGAAGCCGCTTATCAGATACATATACAAACTGATGAATCTGCTCACATACTTGCCACTCTTCAGAAAAAAGAGAAAGCAGATTATAATCGTTGCACGGAAACTGGAAGTTCCATCCGTTCCTTACAGACCATCTTGGCTTTATGGTAGCGAAGAGGATATGGGCTGTATAGGAGAGATGTAACTTGGATGAGAAAATAGCCATCGTGCATCACTATCTCGTTTCGTTGCGCGGAGGAGAGAAAGTCCTTAAGGCGCTTTATGAGGTCTATCCTAATGCGACTCTATTCACATTGTTTGCGAATACCAAAACAACAAGCCGATTTGGGCGTAAGCCTAATACGAGTTGGCTACAAGGGTTGTTCAGATTTATGCCATCTCATAAAATCCTGCTACCCTTTTTCCCTCTTGCGGCGGAAAACCTCGATTTGCAGGACTTCGACATAGTGATAACAAGCGATGCCTCATTCGTAAAAGGAATTATCACAAGACCCGACTCTCTTCACATATGCTATTGCCATTCTCCACCGCGTTATGTTTGGGATATGGAACAAGAGTATCTTAACTCATCTCCTCTTGTTGTGCATCCTATTTTACGCGTTCTCTCTCACTATTTGAGGCTTGCCGATTTTGCCGCCGCTCAAAGAGTGGATTTCTTCGTTGCGAATTCAAATTACACAGCGGCGAGAATACGCAAGTTCTACCGCCG
>JAOAAR010000016.1 GCA_026418755.1 Planctomycetota bacterium | reverse complement strand
ACCTGAAGCAGAGTAAATACAACCCTGTTTTGACTCAAAACAGTTTTCCTTACGCTTGCAAAAATGCTTTTCGTCTTTTGCTTCACGGTGAAAGCATTTCGTACAAGATGTCTCTTTCTAACAATCCTTTCCATGGGATTGCGTTTTTCTCTTTGGTATGGTATCATTGTATTAAAATTATTGAGTGAGGCATGATGAAAGGAAGCGGTCCTATCAAAAAAGCAGTTTTCATCTCAGATGTCCACTTGAAACCATCTGACAGAGGAAAGTCAGAGATTCTCCGGAACTTCTTGAAAAGAATCAATGATGTAGAAGTCTTATTTATCCTCGGAGACTTTTTTGACTTCTGGGTAGGTGAAGAACAATTAAAAGTGATGGACTGCAACGGTCTTTTTAAGGAACTCCATTTTCTTGCAAACAACGGCACCAGGGTCTGTTTTCTGCGCGGCAATCGAGACTTCCTCTTAAACCGTCGCTCAGTGCGCCCTTTCGGCGCCTTTATGTCAGGCAGCCACATAGAAGTCCTCCTCAACGATAAAAAAGTCTCCCTTTCTCATGGGGACAATTTCCTACTCAACGATGAAATGTACCTCCTCTTCAGAGCAGTTACACGACAGCCTTCCTTAAAAGCCGCTTTTAAACACCTCCTCCCTTATAACATAAAGATGTTATTTGCACAATGTAAAAGAAAAGAATCGTCCGCATCAGTGAAAAGAAAGGTTCGTCACTCTGAGCGGATTGTAGAACTCTCAAAACGCGCCATCATTGAACAATTCAAAAGTGGCTATGATGTTATAGTCTGCGGGCATGTCCACAAACCTACCATCACCCATCTTTCGATAAAAGGCAATTCACACACCCTCTACACTCTTGGGGACTGGTCAAGCGAAAAAGGCTGTTATCTTCTCTTCGACAACAACAAATTCTCTTTGCGTTCCTTCCCATCAGAAGAAGAACTCACCGAATCGAGCCCAGAAGTTCCTTCGCTTTTTTAACAGTCTCTTTTGCTTCAGGGTGCTCGGAAATCAATCTTTCAAGCAGAATCTTTGCATCATTAGACTTACCCATCTTGTGATACACAACACCTAACCCGTAAAGTGCCTCCGGATAGAAACTGCTTTTCTTTGAACAGTCTTTTGCTTCGTTCACATTCACGAAGCCCTCTAATTCCAGAAGAGATTCCTCATAACGCTTCAAGATGTAAAGCGCCCGCGCCCGAATTATTGAATACTCTGTATCCAGTTTGTCGGTCGGAATCTGCCACTCCCAGTTCTCAATCTCTTTAAGCGCCCTCTGATATAGACCCCTCTCAATGTAGTTGGATGAATCCAGGATAACCGCACCTCTCCGCGTCTGCTCATCTGTCCTCGAAACACTTGCCGTCATCTCCTTTGCCATCCGATAAGATTCCTTCGCCTTCTCATACTCTCCCTTCAAGCGCATTATATCCCCTATTCTTATACGTGCAACCTTTGCGTACCCAGGTGACACCTGCCGAAACTGCTCAAACACCTCCTCATACATCTTCAATGCCGTGTCCACATCTTTCTTCAAATACAGATAGGAATCCGCAACCCCGACTTTAGCCTGCGAAACCCACCACGGCTCCTTTGTCAACTCCTCAATCTTCTTAAACGCCATCGTAGCGCTTTCAAAATCACGCCGTACAGTAATAAACAGTCTTCCTGCATCACGAAGAAAAGACAAAGTCTCTCTGAGTTGTGTCAAATCTTTCCTCTTAATCAGTTCTTCAAGCGCACGAAGGCGAAGAGGTTCATCCTCAAGAAAATCCGCAAAAGAAGCGATATTTTTTAAAGCAGGAGTTGATAACTTGTCAAATGGATAACTTCTGATTATGTTCGTATATTGATTATTTTTGTCCTGCGGCTCATCATAGAAAAAAATGTAACCGACATAATGGCGGATTCTTCCAACAAACTTTTCTTTTCCATCAGATATCTCAATACTGACTGTATATGTATCAGGAACGCAAAATATATGCGTTACTTTCTGTTCCTGTGATGTCACACCATCTCCAAAATCCCACTTGTATGTTATCTGTCCTGTTTTTGCCTCGCCATGCGCTTTGAAATCTCCTGCTATAAGAAGCGCGCCGCTATCAGTCGCAAATTCGGAAACAAGGCGAGCGTTTACATCAATCCGCAATTCTATTCCTTCAATTTCTAATGGTCCTGCAGAAGCCTTACCGGGAGACGGAAACGCCCATTCAGGAATAAGCGATACCTGTTCATCTTTCGGCTTCCACCAGCCCAAAACGCAAACTTGTGCTCCTTCCCCGTCTTCGTGGTAATACTCAATAGTATGAACCCCTTTTTTCAGTTCAATCTTTCCGTTCCGTTCTCCCCATACTGCTGAAGCACCGTGTACTCCAGGCCACGATACCACAGGGCTTCCATCAATAAAAACAAACGACGAATCGTCTGAATTCGTCGCTATCCGATACTCCCCATCTTCTGGCGCATACAAAAAACCCTTATAGACTGTTATGTAGTAGTCGGAAGGTCCGAAGGGATTATGTCCCGAAAAAATGTTCGGAACCAACATCCGTCCATAAACCTTCTTCGACTTCTCTAAGAGTTTTTTAAACTCGTCCCAAGAGTTTGAGGTCCCCCGTGGTCTCTCTCTCGTCTCCATTATAAGCCCAACATTTGGAGTCTCCACTATCGGCGATTTCTGCGCATTCGGGTTGCCGTAATACACATAATAATTCTCTACTCCCCCTTTCGCCTTAAACATCACTTCCACGAAACTGAAAGGCTCTGCCCACACAACATAAAACGACACTTCTTTCCCTCTCTCATCTGTAACCCTAATGTCAGAGCCATCAGGCTTTACCTCTGTCAGGGCAAAAAACCGAACAGCGACCCAATCCGTCTGACGCTCTCTCTTCTCCACCTTCACGCTCCGTCGATACCTCCATTCCTTGTTCCACCATTCAGAGCAGAAACCGTCCGCCGACGAAAAAACCATCACAGGAACTACAAAAAGAAACACCAGAAATCTTTTCATCCCGTATCTCACTTCCTCTCCTTTGATTTGCCCTCTTGCCCTGTGCCATCATGGTTCTTCTCTTCCAACACAGGACGAATCGAAACATCGTCGACATATGCAACCCCAGGAGGCCAATATATCATCAACTCAACCTTACCCCATTTCACCTCGTTCTTTGGATTACTTGCTTTCGGCGTGAAAACCATCCAGTATTCAACCCATTTGTTCAAATCCTCTTTTTTAGGGTCAATCGGCAGATGAGCCTTATAAACAATTCTCTTTTCTTCCCCAAACTCTGCATATCCTTTCACGAAGACTTTTGCTGACGGATTCCCACTCTTGTAACGAACCGTCAAAAGATATGACTGCCCTGTTTTCAAAGAGAAATAGTCACTCCAAATCTGGGCTCCGTAAGAAGCGGCTATGGTACTATATTTTTGTTTCTCCGTCGGCTCTGTCTTTACTTTTGCCTTTGGTCTCTCCTCTCTTGCCTTTTTCATCTCCTCATTTCTCGCCTTCACCTCTTCCTCTAAGACCGCGCTATCAAATTTGAGAACCTTGTTCTTCCCATCCTCATCGGTCACCCAAAAAACAGTCAGGTCGTTTGGCTCGTCCCAGCCATCAGGTGTTTCTTTTCCACTTTCAAAATCACCATTTTTTACAATTTCTTCTCCCAAATTCTTCGGTTTCTCTTTCGGCTGCTCCCCTGCTAAAAGAACCAAACCAGTAACAACAAACGGCACAAGCCACAATCTTTTCATTTCTCTTTCTCCTCTCTCTTCACACTACTCCGATTCGCCGCCTCATCAGCAATATTCTTGTAATACGCTTTCAAAAGTTCCTTATACTCGTCAGCCATCTTCTCCTTAATCGCATTCATAATCTCTTCTCGCAAATCTTTCGGAATCGCTCCTAATCTCTCTTGTCTCGCTCGCACTTCTGAAGCAACTACTGCCTGTTGCTCTTTCAATCTGTCCACAGCCAACTGTTTCTTCTGCACAAATTCATTCAACTCTCCATTCCTGAGAGCCTCTGACGCAGCCCTCATCTGCCCCGCCGCATCCTCAACACCGCTCGCATCCACACCCATCTTGTTAAAATTCCTCGAAAGTCTCTCCGCCTTCTGGGCGATATCCGCTTGTTTCGACGCAAGCCGCTCTAATTCTTGCTTCAACTCCGGTGGAGTCGGTCCTCGTAAACCCTCCTTCCCCATGCCGGAGAGTTTTCCGCCGCCAGTCGCGCCACCAGGTGCCTCTCTCGATGTATCCTTCACACTCCCTCTCTCATAAGGGTCAGAAGTCAATCTCGTCGGTGTTTGTCTCCCTCCTTTGCCTGTCGCCTCCTGTTCCACAAACTGCCCGCTCGAACGCCCCATTCTTCCTTCTCCGCTCCTCCCTCCCACCTCATTCTTGTTCGGCAACAGATTCCCTGTCACTCCTTTTGCACTCATATTACTTATGGGACCATCCATAGCAGTCCAGCCCGCACCTTTATTAAGACTGTCAGCCCAACCGCTCGACACATCTTCCACCTCTTCCGCCAAGCCCTCCTCCTCGTCAATCAACTCCCCTACTATGTCCTCTAACTCATCAGGCAAATCGGTAAGCGGAATCTCATCAGGCTCGGGTATATCCTCCATTACCCATTTTTGATAATCACGAACATCAGAAAGCCATCTGTCAAGGTTCTCTGTCAACTCTTCTGCTTTCTCAGTTGCCGCTTGCTCGTGCGGAACCGCCATCTCGACTGCACGTCTCGTCAGCGCATCTTCCGCTAACTTCACCTCTTCATAAATCTCTATCAACTCTTTCGCCTGCGTTGAATCCGAAAAATCCTGCTCCGGCAAACGACTCAAATCATCTTTCAAATCCTCAAAATACTTTTCCCATTTCTGCTCCGTCTCCAGAGCCTCTCCCAACAACCTTTCATCTCCCTTCGTCCAATCCTCCACCTGTTTTTTAGCAAGTTCCTTACTCTTCTCCAACGCTTCTTTCTGCTCCTTTATGAATTCTTGAAGACTTTCCTTCAACCTCGCCAAAAACTGCTCCGCCTCCTTCAGACTCATTTTCTGCTCCTCTGTCTTCACAGTCTCGCTCCGCTTCAATTCAGTAATGGCAGCCTGTATCTCCTCAAGAAGCGACTTGAGAGCGGCAATTATCTCGTCCTCTTTCTCCAACGCATCAGTAAGACTTTTTTTGCGTATGTCGCCTTCCCCCACAGAAGCATTCTTCAACAAACAGACTACATCCTTCATCATTCCTGTCGAAAGAGAACGCAATCTATCACAAATCCGTCTCTCATAAACACTAACTGGCTCAACTGCTGCCGCCACCTTAAAAGTATCTTCGGCAATAGACATCTGCTGCTTCTCCAACTGTTCTATTCTCCTTTTCACATCCACACCGCTTAAGACAGCCAATACCTCGTTAGTCATATCCTTCAAACGAATCTCCCGTCCAAGAAGTTCACGAATCTTCTGCTGCAAATCCAAAATGTTCCTCGAGGCGAGCAACTTCTGGTCATTGGAGTCCATTATCCGCAGATTGTACAGCCGTGTCGTTGCAGGTTTGTGAGACGGATGCCCATCAGTGCAGGAAAAGCGAAACGATACCACATCCCCTGACTTGAACTCTCTCGTATCAATCTTCAGAAGATAACTTCCCGAAACAGTCCGACTGCCAGGTTGATGCTGCCAACCATCCTTCGCCGTCCTGCCGTCCGGAAGTTTTATCTCCAATTCTACACCCCTTACCCCAACATCATCGTTCGCCCGATACACCAGAGCCACCTCGTGTTTTTTCCCATCCTTATTTATCAGCATGTCTGACGCAGGAGCAATACACTGAATCGTCGGAATCTCATCCTGGGTAACAGTCAACTGATAGTCATACTCTGTCCTGTGTCCCTCAAAATCAGCGAGCGTTATTCTATACTGAGAACTCTCTTTCGGCGATAAAGACCAGACAGCACGGTTCCCATCAATCACCCCTTCCAAAACCTTGTTCCCAAGCAGGATCTTTGCCTCTGCCAACTTCTGCTTCGCCGTAACCTCTATTGTGACAATGCTTCCTACCAAAACTTCTATATTGCCGCTTGTCTCCTCTATCCTCAGCGGTTCAATCCCAGTGTAAGCAGGGTACTCAATCGTCACATCCATCCTCTCGATTCTCGGTATATAGACCACCTCAACCATATAAAACCTCGAACACGCATCACCTGCACTCACAGAATACTCAAATGGTTCCTTAACGCTCACAAACTTATAGGTGAATTCACTTCCATTGAATTCCATATTTACAGGCGTCCCTTCTCTGGTCTTCACACTCGCATTACTTGGTATCTCGCCTTCTACCTTGACCCGCACCTCAAACGGCTCTCCCCAAACGACTCTGGCATCCCCAGGCTCGACAGATAATTTGGTCTTTGTAATAGGCGAGATGAAACTCGAGAATCTGACATACCTTGTCAGCGCGTTTTTGAAATATGCCGGTGCGACAACAAGATAAATAAGAAGTATACAACCACACACAAGCGCCACCCATTTGGCTTTTTTCAACCGTTCCTTCGGCGCCACCTTCTCTGCATCTACCCTCTCTGCAAACTCCGCAGCCTCATCTACAATAGCCTTGACAAACACATGTCCAACTCCATCCATCCTCTTCTCTTGCGAAAGTTGTACCGCATTCACCAGTATGTTATCCGACCTGCCGCAACTCCGCTCTACCCTAACCGCTACCGCCACATCTGAAACCCGCTTCTTAAGCGGAAGAACTGTATAAAAAAGTAACACTATGACGGCACCTCCAAGTAACACGAAAAATAAGATTCCACGCAACCAGTTCGGGAGCCACAGCAGATTGTCCGCTAAAAATGCCACCGTAACCGCACCGCACAGAAAAGCAAGAAACAAGAGGACTCCATAGACCAACTCAGAGGCTCTCAAAACATCACGAGCATCCGCCAACTTCTTTAAAACCCGTTTGAGTGACCTCTCAAACTCTACCATCATATATCCCCTCCCTATTTTTTCTCCGACAATACAACATCATACCGCAACGACTTCTCCTTGTTTAAATCCTTGTTCCCTAACCCCTCCAGAATCACCACCTCCTTCATCTTCTCCTTCTCTTCGTGCTGTCCGAATTTCTCTCTGTGAAGCACCATCCTTTTCACTATATGCCACCTTGTCTCGCTCTTCTTCAAAAACAATGCTTCAAATGCGAGGAACTGAAGCGGAGCCTCATCCTTCTTTTCAAGTGTAGTCCTCCCCTTCCGTATCTTACGAACAAGCACCTTCGCAAAATTCTCTCCTCCAACTGCACACATTACTTCTTTCGTCTCATAAAAATCTTCATTCTCCGCCACTGCCCTCGCTATCAAACTCTTGTCTTCATCGTTTAGTCCCTCTTTCACTCCTTCTCCCTCAAGCCCCAGAGCCACGAACACCTGATTCTCAGTCAAAAGAAACAAGTCGTAGACCCCCGGCGGCAAGTTCTTAACAACATACTTCGACGCATTATCGTTCAAACCCCCTTCATAAACTTCACCGACAGAATGGCGCATCAACCTAACAGCCTTCACCATATTAGCCGGCTCTATATCCCCGAATATCTTGCATCCTTCACCTTCTCCATCAACCTTCGCTCCTTCAAAAAGGATTCTCTTAACATAAACCACATCATCAGGTGTCTCATCCTCCTCTGTCTTGTGATACCGCTCAAGCCACAGCCTCTCACTTCTGTCGTCAATTCTAAGATGAAGGACAGCACTTATATGGCAATCTACTCTCTCCCCTGTCTTAAGTGTCACTTTTCCGACAAAATGGAGTCGCCAATACCACTTGTCAAGATAAACCTTTTCAGGCTTCCCTTCCTCCTTAAACCGCCACGCCTGTAACTTCTCCTTCTTCTCTACTTCCATCTCAATCGAGACGATATCGCAAAGAGGAATCCTCTGCCACTTCTTCAGATTTAACGAATAGATTCGCAAAGGCTCATCATTTGTGTTACTTAAAAAGCCGCTCTTCTTCGTCCCATCTGAAAACTCTATACTAGCTCTTGCTCCTTCCTCCGCTCTTACTTCCAAACCAATTCCTGTAACAACCACTAACAAGCCAATCCAAAGAACCTCTCTCATTACTAATACCTCTCCCTCTCTTCCAATAACATATAACGCACAAAACCGAAAATAGTTGTTAAACAAACCCTCTCCTTTTCCGCAATATATATTCGCCCCCTAACAACCCTACAAGAAGTAAGAAAAGAGCAGGATGTTGCCAGAAAGGACGCTCTGCAGATGCGGCAATGTTCTCTGACATCGCAACCACATCCCTTAACAATTTGTCCATCTCTGTGATTTTGAAATAACCTCCCCGTGTCTGCGCTGCAATCTGCTTCAAAAACTTATCATCAAGACTTAAATCACGGTATTCTGCATAAGGGTCACCAACAATTATCGGAGTTTTTACCTCCACCCGTGCTCCGTTTCTCGTCACTCCTTCTGCAACCACACCGTATCTGCCAGACTCTTCAACTGACACAACTCCTGAAAACACCCCTTCTCCTGAACTTGTCAAAGTGACTCTGTATTTCGGCGTCCCATCCTCTTTCTTAAGCCAGCATTCTACGCTCTCTGGTACAACCTCTCCTCGTGGCTCAACATCCACAGAAAGGCTCTCTTTTGTCTTCAGAAATTTTGCCGAAAGGCGCAGTAAAAGAGGAGCATGGGTCTCTTCTTCCACTTCCGTTGCCCATCGGAGCATCTGCCCATAAAACCGCACATACGGCGATTGTAACCCCAGCGTACGGTATCTGAAATACCATCTCCAGAGCGTGTCCGAAGATACCAGAATCACCTTTCCTGCTCCGTAGTTTTGCAAAACAACCAGGGGAGCGGGTTTTCCTCCTACCAAAATGGTAGGATTAACCGCAAGAGTCACAGCACCTGCTTTCTGGGCACCTGCCACATACAGAGTGTCAACTGTTGCAGTATTCTGCCCACTTGTCTCGAAATACTCCTGATAGTTTTCAAAAATGGGATGATGTTTTCCTTCGCTTGTCAGGCTTGGCAGGAATGGAGCGGTGACTTTCTGCAGTGCACCTTCCAGACGCACAGGAAGCAGCGCCTCGAGCGGACTGCCGCGATACTCAGCAGAAAGAACATTCTCTCCGCCTATCACAATCAATGTTCCACCTTCACTGACGAATCTCTCAATCATTGCCAACTGTTCCTCACTCACCAAAGACCTGCTGATGTCTCCTACTATAAGAATCTTAAACTTTTTCATTTCCGATTCATCGGCGGGAAGCGCTCCTTTTACGCGTGTTTTTTCTTTTAGCCCTTGCAGGACAAAATCCTCCGCTCCCACGCGAACACAGCCGACAAACTCGATGTTCGGGTCTTCACTGATGACCTGCTTGGTAAATTTATACTCCCAGCGCGGCACGCCCTCCGCATAAAAAACAGGTATGCGAGATTCTACGACTTGAAGATAAAATCCTGTCTCGTTATTCTCCTTCAAGAGTTCTTCTTCCCTTTCTGGAAGGTTTATTTTATAGCGGTGTAGTCCCGTGGATTGCGGAGCATAAGCGACATTAACTATGTTTTCTCCTTCGTGTAACTCGACTTGCTGGGTAAGAACCATTTTACCATTCTCGTAAAGAGTAAGAGGTAACAAAATCTTTCCGAAGCCTGAGGAAGAGATTTTTAAAGCGATGTTGAACGATGTTTTGAGGTGAACTGTTTGCGGGACAGACTCAAGCCTAAGTGAGATGTCCTTCAGTCCGCGGATATTAGTAGTTCCTAATCCAACACAGAAGACAGGCGGGAAATCTTTCGGTAACTGAAACCTTTTACTTGCTGCCGACGTGGCCCGCCCGGCACTGAAAAGAAAGATAGACTCTGCACCCTTCGCCACTTTCTCCAACCCTGCTATTATGTTTGATTCTTCCCCATCAGGAGTAAGTTTCTCCTTTCCGTCCAAACGCCTCGTCTGCACTTTGGCATCCAGAACAAACTCTTGCACCTCGAACCTCTCTGAAACTACTCGTTTCAATTGCCCCAGCCATAACAAGAGTGCTGTTTCCAGTCGGCTCTTTCCGCCGGGGCAGTCTGTAAGCGACATAGAACGAGACTTGTCCACTATTACAGATAGAGTAGATTTGAATGGGAGAGAGCGACAAGTGAAGTCTGGTTTAACAAGAAAAATCGCAAATATGAGAAGTACTCCGCAACGCATCAATACCAGAATCAGGGAGCGGTTTTTCCCCAGTCGGTGTAAGACATTCCGATAGAGAAGCAGAGCACAACCAAAAAGAATTGCACCCACAACAACAAGTGAAAGAAGGCTGCCTTCTTTCATCTTGTCTCCTCCTTCTTGAAGGAAGGAAGCCTTCTATTGGAGAGAAGAAGTTCGAGAAAGAGGAGACAGAGCGCAGCAATAAGAAAATAGTCCCAGAGTCTCGCCCCTATCCTCATACGCTCAAGATATGCCGTTACATCCTCCCCGCTCTCTAAGTAGTGGATGCTTTCTCCTTTTGGAATACTCTCTTTTGCAAGACGGGAAAGATTCGACTCTTCTCTCGAAGCGTTTACGCAAAAGAGAATCTCTTTTGTGTTGTCTGTTAAAACAAAAACCCCAGGAATTTCAGGGATAAACCGTACTATTCGCTCATTTCCTTCTGTTCGTACGGGAGGCTCATCCTCTCTTCCGTCGGGATTCTTAATCTTCACAGTACCGCCCTCAACTCGCACTTTTATTTCATCTCCTGTTACATAACTCTTTACCTCGTCACTTTCTCCAAAGGAGTATTTCAGGAGTTCTTGCACGAGCGGTAGAAAGACGGTGCGTACCGGGAGGTTTGTCCAGTCTCTATCACAGGTGGTTGTGAGAAAGATTACCCTGCCCTTGCCGTTCTGATATTCAAAGAGCGCTCCATCTCCATTCGAATAAGTGGCTAAGATGTTCACATTTTTTGCTACTGGTTCGGTTCTTACGATGCGCCAGAATCTTAGAAGCGGAAGAGTCTCCGCAGCAACTGCCTCTATTGAGCCAAAAATGGGATGAGAAAAATCTACGCTTTCAAGAAGAAGAGGTTCGTCGAAACTCTTTTTATCAATGAGGCGAACACCTGCTAAGTCACCGAGCCAGATGTTGTAGTTCTCAAAAGACACACGCTCGCCGGCGAAGAGAACGAGACCGCCACCTTCTCTAACAAAATCTCCGAGTCGTTTGACCACCGCATTACTCAAAGATTGAACATTTGCCAACACGACCGCACGATAATCCGACAATTTCACTCGCTCCAACTGGAAATAAGGGATCACTACTGGCTCTATGTCGCTCATCAGGGAACCTGTAGCAGGGTCTTGGGGTGCAATGGCGATTCTCAAATAGAATGTTTCGTCCATTTCAGGGAGAAGTGATGGGTCGCCGTTCACCAGCAACACCCTTTTTCTTTCCTGTTTTTTAAGCAGAAGGTAGAAGCGGTTATCCTCATCAAGTCCGTCCTCTTCCACCCTGAAAACAGCCCTCTTTTCTTTAGTAACAGCGGAAGAGGAGAGATAAAAACGCACCGTTTCTATGCCATTTGGAGGAAGATTTATCGCATCGAAAAGTCTCTTTTGTCCGCCGTAGGAGAGTTCTGGTTTGAATCGGAGCTCTTTGTTCGAGAAATTTTGAATTTTCGCTTCAAGGCAGATATCTTGAGGTCGCCGAAAATCCTGACAGGTTTTCACATCTATTACTGCGCCGTTTTTAGCCTCTTCGTCGCCAACATCAATGAAAATTAGTTGTGTGTTTTCAGGCAAGCGAGTTAGAAACTCCTTGCTGGTTATTTCTCTGTAAGTGTTCTCTTGCATATCGCCTATTATCACAAGTTGACAGTTCAACTGCTCTGTGTCTCTTAAAAAGGCGGAAGCTCGATCGAGTGCTTCCTGGATGCGGGGTCTTGCATATGAGATATCCAATTTTCCAACCTCTTCGATGAGTGTAGACATATCTTGAGCGCTTATGAGACTTTCTGGTTTGGTTAAAGTGAAGAGGGCAACACTGTCACGGCGGCTCAGGGTTCTTAAGACTTCCTCTATCGAGTGTTTCGCTTTGGTTAATCTGTTGAGCGCACCAGTGCCATAAGCCATCGAGTAGGTGTTATCAAGAAGAATTGCACAAGCGGAAGGTGCAGTCGAAGACAGAAATGAAGTTTTGAGTGCAGGTCGAGCAAGCGCAAACGCGAGAGCAGATAGAGCAGCGCACCTCAAGAGTAGAATCAAAACTTCGTGCAGTTTTTGTCTCGCTGAATAGAGTTTTACAAGTTCACGGAGAAGAAGAAGCGAAGAGAAACGGAGATTGCGCACTCTTCGACGATAAAAGAGATGGATTATGAGCGGTACTGAAACTGCAAGAAGCCCCAGTATATAGAGAGGAGAAAGAAAAACCATGTTCAAAGCCTCAACCTTTTTGCAAGATAGTGTGCAAGAAGTCTGTCAAAAGGCTCGTCTGTCCTCACCGGTACATAATCAACATAATCCTCTGCGCATCGTTTTCTGTATTCGTTTCTGAAACTTTCCAGCCTCTCAGCATACTCTTTCTGGAACAGATGCGCAGGGAGAGTCACTTTCTCTCCTGTTTCCATATCTTCAAATGTTATGTTTCCCGAGAAAGGGAACTCGATCTCGCTCACATCGAGCAGGTGGAAAACTATGACTTCGTGCCTGTCGTGGCGCAGATGACGGATTCCTCTCATCACCTCGTCTGGATTTTCAAACAAATCCGAAATGAGAATCATCAGTCCGCGTCTTTTTGTGTTCTCTGCTATAGCATGAAGCGCAGATGCGATACCTGTCTTCTTTGATGGTTCGGCGCGTTCCAGTTGAATCAATATATTGTGGAGATGTCCAAAGGAGGCTCGGGGTGGCATCCGCAGGTTTACCTTTTCGTCAAACAATGCGAGGCCAACGGCATCTTTCTGGCGCACCAGAAGATAAGCAAGAGAGGCAGCGAGATAACAGCCGTATTCAAACTTGCTCACACCATTCGATTTGTAAGCCATTGAAGCGGAGCAATCAAGGAGTATATAGCATTTCAAGTTAGTCTCTTCCTGATAAAGTTTGATGTAATGCCGTTCAGTGCGTCCATATGCCCGCCAGTCGAAATGCTTCAAATCGTCGCCTGGAGAGTATTCCCGATACTCAGCAAACTCAACGGAGAAACCTTGATAAGGGCTTCTGTGTAAACCGCTGATGAACCCCTCGACCACAGTTCTTGCGATAAGTTTCAGGTTCCGCAAGCGAGAAAGCGCGGCAGGTTTCAAAAACCGTTTTCCGTTAGTCATCTTCGAGCACCCTTAACGCCGATTTCAAACAACGGCAGGCTCTGGTATAGTCTCAATAAGCATCCCAATTATTTTATCTGAGTTGATTCCCTCGGCATCCGCATTGAAATTGGTTAGGATTCTGTGACGGAGGACAGGATATGCCACTTTGCGCACATCCTCACAGGAAACATTGTATCTACCGTTCAGAACCGCCCGTGCTTTTGCGCCGAGGACGAGATACTGGGCTGCCCGAGGACCTGCGCCCCAGGCGACCCAGTTTTTCACAAACTCGGGGGACTCCTTTAACGGAGGTCTTGTCGCACGCGCCAAATCTGTCGCATAACTCACCACATAATCCGACACAGGCACCTTTCGCACCAAACGCTGAAGTGCCGAAATCTCTTCTCCACTCAACACTGGTTCTATC
>JAOAAR010000172.1 GCA_026418755.1 Planctomycetota bacterium | reverse complement strand
CCATAAAGACGAGATGGTGTGCAGTGGATACAAAGCATTCATGAATAAGTCTCCAAGCGCGATGCTTCAGGAGGCAGGCAAAAAACTGGCAAGGAAAGTCTACAATGTCGGAGTTGCAGGAATCTTCAGTTCAGGCAAAAGTACTCTTCTGAACGCGTTGTTAGAGGAGCCGGATTTTCTGCCTGAGGCGCTCGAGCCTTGTACAATGTCTATCACTTTAATAGGGAACCCCGACCCTGGGACCAGTGAGAGAATTGAGGTTAAATACTACTCACAGGAGCAGGCTCTTCGCAACATCTTCGACAATTTCCGATTCAGGGATGTTTCAGAGAAGTTCAAAAGCCAAATTCTTTCATCTTTTACCGTAGAAGGAGCGTTCGCTACGATAAAGTCAATGATAAATGAACTGAAGACAGGGAAATATCAAAATGGGCAGCAGAGAGCAGAAGAGTTGGAAGAATTTTTGGAGTATATGAACAACCCGGAGTATAAAAGAAGGCTAGGGACAGTTTGGGTAGACACATTGGCAAACGCTCCACATTATCTCACAAGAGACAAGCAACTGAAAGGTATGGGGCATCTGTTGATGATTGAGCAGGTGACGGTGTTTAAGGACAATCCCTTGTTCACTCGGCACGGAGTACGGTTAATAGACCTGCCTGGCACAGACGACATCAACGAGCGCCAGCGGCAACTCACATACAATTACCTTTCGGAAGCAGATGCGGTGATTTTAATGATACAGCCGAGAGGATTCGAGGCGGAAGCGGTGAGAATCAAGGAGCAGTTGTCCAAATACAACAAGGAAGTGCGAGATAAGATGTTCACAGTAATGAACANGATTGACCAATTGGAGCCGATTCAGTTGCAATATGAGGCGATGAAGGGGTGGCGCAAGCAGATAATAGACGACCTGATTGGCGTTCTGCAACTCGACCCCGACAGGTTCATTTTCACGAGTGCTCTTTACTCCAAACTTCTCACGAAGGAGGCACGCAGAACTCTTAAAGCAGATGAAATGAAACAACTGGACACGATGCGCGCATCTCTCAAGGCGAAATTAGAGATGATACCAAAAGAACTGCCGCCTGACTGGTTAAACAAACTACAGGATGCATTTACCAACGGCGGAGTTCCTTCGCTGCGGGCGGCGCTTATGGCGTACCTGGAGAAAGACATCCGTATTGCAAGATTGAAAGAAGTTTTCTTCTTCCTCAAGGAGGTTTATGAAGCAGCAAAAGAGATGCTTGAGCCTGAGTTCGAGAAGATAGAAGACCTAATTTCGTCAACAAAGAACAGGAAGGTTTTGTTGGGAGAGTTCATAGAAAAACTGAAAGCGCTGTTTTTCAACGCAGTAGCGCCACTGGATGAAAACCTCGAAACGATTGTCAAAACGGTAATGGACAAATTGAGCGAGAAGTTGAATGCAGCAATTAAGAAATGGTGCGATGGGGTTAATTTCTCTCGTCTCCGTATGGAGTTGGAAGAGCCGACTGTTTATGAGGTGAAGATGGCTGCAATCAAGAAGGCGAAAAAAGAATTAGGAAAGGTGTTTGTTGACATAATCGAGGAGTTAACAGCCAAGCAAATTGCGGCAGACCTCCAAAAGCGACTAGAGAAGACTCCTGTAAAAGATGTTCTGAAACATATGGGTAAATCGCTCGATAAAGACTATCTTTCTAAATACGAGAGATTGATAGATCTGTTCGAGAACGATATACGGAAACTAACTAGGATGCGGATAATGGAGGATATGTGGAATCTGCAAGATTTGCCTATAAGACCAACCGAGAGAGATGAAGAGTTCGGAAGCGAGCAGCAGCAGTCTTTCAGAGAAGACCTGTTCCAGATATTCGGAACTAAGTTTATGGAATATGCGAAGGGGTTGTCGAATGTTTTATGGCGCTACGACAGACAAATCCTGCGTGAGTTCATTGACGGCTTCTCTCTTCTGACAGATGAGATGATGGGAGACGCTTCTCTAGAGATGGAGCGTATCTCTCTTCCGATGAATCTTGTCACAGGCGAAGCAGAGAAACAGGCAAAAGAGTATAAGATTCTCGCTTACTGGCAGTTGTTCGAGACGGCAAAGAAACACTACGACAAAATCGCCCCCCAGTTCGAAGAGTTACTTAAAGGATAAGAGTAAGAAAGAATAACGAGTTAGGAGATAAGGTATGTCCATCAAATCGGATCCGATTTTTGTAAAGACAATTGCTCGTGGGAAAGAGGGGCAGCGGAAACTAATTTATTTGAAGAATACAAAAGACGAGTCTATATCGCTCACCATCAAAGATGTGGAAAAACCCACCTGGCTTGAGTTAAGCGGTATATATCAAGGAGTCGTCCTTGATTTTACACCAGGAGAGAAAAAGAAGGTCATCGTAACTGTCAACGGGAAACACCCCTTATTTCCACGCCAGTCGCCTCTTCAGAGTGTTGTAACCATCTTCTGCGAGAACGATATCAAGGTGGAGATTCCTCTCATCATCGAAAAAATAGAGGAAGAAGTGAAACCATTTCTTGGCGTTTTCGCACTCGATTTTGGCACGACAAACTCCTGCTATTCTTATAAACATAAGTTGCCGACCGCTTCGGAAAAGGAAGCGTACAAGCGTGCAGTAGCGTCGGATGAAATGCCTTCCGTGATTTTCTTCACCGATGTCTCGAACAGAATGAACCCAGAATTTTTCGTTGGTGTTCGTGGCAAGTACCAAATAAAAGAGCAATCTTCAAAAGTTTACTCGTATTTTTTGAGTCTTAAGCGGCTTTTAGGAGAGGATATCTCTTTCATAGTGGTTGATGAGCATGGTGCCCAGCAAAGATGGCATATCGAGGAGATAGCGTCTTTTATCATCAAAGAGTTTATTCGGAAAGCCGAAGAGGAGTTAGGACAGAAGATTTTCCGTGTCGTTGCCACATACCCTACTCTTTTCAGCATTGACAGAAAGGAAGCAATCAAGCGCTCCATCCAAAACGCTCTTCGTATGCTGGGCGTAAAGGTTGACGAGAAGTCGGTAGTGATGGACCTTGACGAGACCTCGTCTGCGGCATTCAACTACATATACAACAATATGCTCATGGACTTCGGCAAGGTCATGGGGTTAAAGGAGCGCTCCGAGCAGTTGCTGGTATTTGACTTCGGCGGTGGCACAATTGACATATGCCTTGTAGATGCAAAAATCACCCGTAATGGTAAGATAAAAATCGAGACTCAACTCAAAGGACTCTCGGGTGAAGCATATTACGCTGGTGACAATGTAACACTTGAAATCTTCAAAATCTTGAAGAAACGGCTTGCCTTAAAGATTGCCCAAGAGCATAAGAACCTCCTTAGTAAACCCGAAGAAGAGGAGAAGGAAGAAGAGGACGATATCTTCAGCGTAATAGGAACGAAAAAGAAGAAAGGGGAAAAAGAGAGCGGCATAGGTGACATATTCAAAGAGATGCTGACCGAAAAGGAAGAGAAGGCAGAAGAGAAAAAGGTGGTTCTGACAGGCGAAGGATTGGAAGATGTTCTAAACAAGACAGAGGAAGAGACCTGGAAGTCTGCTGTCAAAACACTTCTTGATTACAGTAGCGTTGTTGAGAAGACCATTGCCACAACGAAAAGTTTCCTGGACTTAGTGATTGAGAAGGAAAAAGCAGACGGCGCTTTTGTAGGGCAAGACCAGAGCAAGAGAATCGCAGAGCAGATAGAGAAAGCGATTGAGACGCTTGTCCCGACAAAATGGGCTGTGTATGAGAGTGAAGACCCGGAGATGGAATTGACAGCGAGGATGCTCTTTTACGACATCTGGCACGAAGCCGAGAATCTAAAAATACGGCTTTCGACGAGTGGTCGCGAAGCGGTCAATCTTCAGGGTGAGTTGAAGAAGGTGGCGAAGTACACCGAAAAGTTCGGACTGGTTGACCCTGTCAAGTTCACCGAGATTACCGTGCGAGTTGACGAGATGGAGCGTCACATAGAAGAGCCAATCGTCAAAGCTCTCAAAAAAGCATATGCTCTTTACAAGAACCAGCGAGAGAAAGTTACAGCAGACAAGGGAGTAATAGTTGTCGGCGAGGAGAAAGGGGAGAAAAAACTTCTGAAAGTGATTCTATGTGGTAATTCCTCAAACCTGCCTATAGTTCAGAGAAAGGCGCGAGAGGTGTTCAAGGAACTGCCACCCGAGAATTTCATCATAAACAAAGCAGAACTGAAAAAAGGAACTGCATTGGGTGCGTGTGAAGAGTATATGCTGCGCTCTGCTTTCGGCGAAGAAGGAGCCATATCATATTCATCCAAGGGGTTTCTTGAGCGCATTCCATATTCCATAGGACTTCTGGACAAGAATCTCGAACTGCTTGACCCACGAAGGTTCCCGCGGGGATTTTACACAATCTTTGAGCGTGGCACTGCTGTAAAGAGCCAGAACATTGTTTCGGAAAAAGATGTCTTCCTCATCAAGCCGGATATGTCAGATACGGTATTGCCGGTTTATGCAGACTACCATGATGGTGATGAACCCCATTTCGTCGGTTATCTGGATTTCTCCCAACCAGTTGATAAACTCCCCAATTACCAGCCTGATGAGGAATCAAAAAAGATGACAAGAATCAGATTCGAGATTCTTGAAACACGGGAAGTGCAAGCGGTAAATCTGAAAACAGGTGAAATTTTTGCGTTCATTCCCAACAAGGAGACCTGGGGGAAGGAGTTTCCCTTCTCGGGTTATCACTGACAGAGAGTATGCAAGAGAGAATATGTATGGGGACGAGGATAAAAG
>JAOAAR010000171.1:2106-4770 GCA_026418755.1 Planctomycetota bacterium | reverse complement strand
TCGCTCGTCGGCAGCGTCAGATGTGTATAAGAGACAGCTTCTACACGGCGGAGAGACGACAGGCGGTTAAAAGATAAATAGAGGTTAGACTGTGAAGCGCTTAAATGGATTCACTTTGATTGAACTGATGGCGGTGATACTCATCATTGCGTTAGCGACAGGAATCGTGGTGACGAATCTTGACTACTTTTCGCCGAAGTATTCGCTCCGTGCGGAAGCGCGAATGATATCAGGCAACTTCGAGTATGCACGCTCATCCGCTATCAGGCAAAACAAAACCTTTTCTCTCGTTTACGATTTGGATGAAAACTCATACTCTGTGCTTCTTCCGGCGGAAACCGATGAGGAAGGAAGAATTCTTGAAGAAGAGCGCAAGACTGCGGGTGGTTCTTCCGTGAAACTGAAATATGGAGTCAAACTGGCTGCCGTTATTATGCCCGATGGAAACAAGACAACTTCTGGAACTGTTCAAGTTGACATTTCGCCGTTCGGAGAGACAGGCAGCCACATCGTCGTCCTCAAAAGAGCAGACGACGATGAGCAATCTCTCTATATTCGTATGGATTCGTATCTGGGCACAACGGAGTTCAGCACTAAAGAGTTGTCTTTCTTCCCGGAGGAGGAAGAGAAAGATGAGCAGGCAACGACCCCATAAGCAGAACAGTCCCGCAAGTGAGCGAGGGCTGACTCTGTTAGAAGTTATGGCGGCGGTCACAATCCTTGCTCTTGCTACATCCGCGCTTCTAATCGGCATCAACCGCGATTTTGACAAGGCGGTGGATTCAAACCAACTTCGCATTGTGAAAATGCTATCTACCAAAAAGATGGAGGAAGTTCTACTCTTCTATACGAGCGGGAATCAGTCTCAAACTCTTGAAACGAGTGGCAATTTCGAATCAGATGGTTATCCACAATTCGAATGGTCGCTTGAAGAGGAAGAGTTGAACCTGACTACGGAAGAAGAGAAAAGAGATGGTAGAGAAGACCAGATACTTTATAAAGTGACACTTACTGTCAAATACAAGAAGGAGGACGGAACGGACGCTGAATATAAGTTGAGTTCGGTTGTGGAGCCCCCGAAGCAAGAATGAAGAATAAAAACGGCTTTACATTGATGGAGATAATGCTGGCGGTGACGATTGTTGCTTTCATCTGTGCAATCTCATACGGAATCGTTCTTCACACGCTTGAGAACAAGGAGAGAGCAGAGCGGTACAAAGCCGTTGCCACAGTAGGGCTTTCTGTGGTCGAACGAATACGGCGCGACCTCGAACATCTTTATATCGGTAACATCGCTGACCCGTTCGCCGGCACCGATAACCGGACGGCTGACAAAATAGATTTCGTCTGCACATCTCCCTCTTTTCCAGACGAGAACGGCAAGCGTACACACCTGATTGAAGTGGGTTATCAATTGAAGGAGAACGAAACTGCGCTCGGTTATTATCTCCTTCTGCGCCGAGAATCTCGAACAGTCGAAGGAAATCCTCTCCAAGGTGGAGTTCTCCGTGTCCTCTACGACAAAGTCAAATCTCTCAACTTCAAATACTACGACGGCACTGATTGGTATGATTCCTGGTCGTACAAAGAGCAGAAAGGACTTCCCCGCGCTGTCAAAATAGAACTCATCATCGGTGTCGAACAGACGCCTTCTGAAGAAGAGCAGGAGATACCGCCTGAAGAAACGATGCAGATAAAGGATGGATATTTCTCTACCATCATTGCGATGCCGCTATCCGAAGAGCATCGCCCTCAAAAGCAGGAAAAGTGATAATGTATTGCGCCGACTTTTCCATGCGTGTCCAAGTAGACTTTGATGGGTTGTCCAGTTTTAAGGGAAGAGGCGAGGAACTCAAGCAAGGAGGTGGCAAAGAAAAAGGAAGAAGAGATGAGATACAGAATTTACCGTAACTTTATCTTAACGGCAGGATGGTGGAATTAAACACATAAGTGACAAGTTAGAGCCTACTCTGCGTTTGAATTCACAGACTTGACTTGTTAGGTGTAACCACACGGATGCCTGTCCAATGAATAGTGCAGATTGGTTTTTCAAATCAGATAGGTGAACAGGCGAAAGGGCTATCTGAGGCTCGGCTTGTCGGCTATAATGGTGGAGAGAAAGAGGAGGGCGCAGATGATTAAAGAAGAGTATGTGGAGAGTGTTCCGAACATCTCAGAAGGGAGGCGGAGGGATGTTGTGGATGCAATCGTTGACTCGTTGTGTGCGGTTAGTGGCATTTATTTGTTGGACTGTTCGAGTGACGAAGACCACAACAGAAGTGTAATAACTTTTGCAGGCAAGGAGAATGCTGTGAAGGAAGGGGCGTTTCAAGTTGTTAAGAAGAGCGCGGAATTGATAGATTTGCGTGGTCATAAGGGGTCCCATCCCAGGATGGGAGCAACAGATGTATTGCCGTTTGTGCCGCTGGGATGTTCGGATATGGCTCTTTGTATACGGATTGCGGAGGAGGTTGGCAAAAGAATCGGAGAAGAGTTAAAAATCCCTGTTTATCTGTATGAGAGAGCAGCGAGAAAGGAGAAGTGGCGGAATCTTGCTGAAGTCCGAAAAGGAGAGTTCGAAGGTTTAAGAGACGAAATTGGGAGGAACCCGGAGCGGAAGCCCGATTTTGGTCCTGAAAGAATTCATCCGACAGCAGGGGCAAT
>JAOAAR010000171.1:0-2096 GCA_026418755.1 Planctomycetota bacterium | reverse complement strand
CGGTTGGAGCGAGGCAGTTTCTGATTGCTTACAATGTGAATCTCGAGAGTGATAATCTGGCATTGGCGAAGAGAATCGCAAGGGCGATAAGAGAGAGAGATGGAGGGCTGCCCGCCGTAAAAGCGCTCGGATTATATCTTGAAAAACAGAGATGTGTGCAGGTTTCAATGAATCTGGTTGATTTTACAAGAACAGGGATAGAGAGAGTGTACGAAGAAATAGAGAGACTTGCGGGGGAGAGTGGGGTGAAAATTCGAGAGAGTGAGTTGATAGGGCTTCTCCCTGTCGCTTCTTACAGAGCAGGGTTGGAGAGGCGTGTGAAACTCCGTAATTTCAATGAGGATAGAATCGTCGAGGTTCGATTGGAGAAGATGATAAAACAAGGGATGAAACGCTGGAAGCCTCTGTGATATTCTGAGTTAAAAAGAGAGGCAGGAGAAGATTTCTCTCCTGCCTCCTTGTAACTTTCGGTAAAATGTGTCTATTTTTCTCCCTCTTTGTCGTCTCCTTCTTTCTTCGACATCTCATTAACTTTGTCGCCGATGGCTTTCAAGAGTTCTTCGCCTTTCACACCTGCATTCAGTTTCTCTTTCACAAATTTGGCGAGTTCTTTTGCATCAATATCTTTTTCTAGCGCCGCTTCGAGGGTTTCGCAAAGTTTGTTAATCTCTTCGGCTGAAAACTTGTTTTTGATGACGAGATTGGCAATCTCAAGAGCATCATTAGCAGGCACCTTTTCTTCTGCAAGGTCGGCAATCATCTCAATATCGGCGGTCTTCACCTCTTTTGCTACCACTTTCTCGTCCATTTTGAGTATGGCAATAACGCCGTCACATAGTTTCTTGATGCCGTCCGCATTCAGTTTGTCCTTGACCGCTCTAACGAGTATATCACCTGCGTCTTCAGGTGAAACTCCTTCCTTGACCAGTGCCGTCAAAGCGTTGACAGCAGCATCTTTCACCTTCTCATCCGCTTTTTCCTCCTTGCAAGAAGAGATAATCGCATCTTTTGCCTTTTCAAGCGCATCTTTTGTGGGTTCATCAGGACCGTCTTTCTCTTGCGCAAGCAATGCGCAGACGCACAGAATTCCGGCCACCAAACCAACAATCTTCACCTTACACATAGAAAAACCTCCTAAAAAACCAGAAAGAAAAGCCTTTTCATTGCTGGATAAAAGATGAAATAAAAGTGAGAGTTGATTGAAAAACGGACGGAATGTTGTTTAAGTGCTCTTCCAACTGATGAGCATTATAGGAAAGCAAAACAAACCTACTATTGGGATTATACCTTGCATCTTTAACACACTTAGTCCCCTTATAAGGGGGACATTTTACTAAAAGAGAAAGCGTTTGTCAAGTGAATCGTTGAGAAATGGGAAAAGATTTTTTGCCTTCTAAAAGTCGTTTTTGAGCAAGATGTTATAGTGAGCAAAGAGACCGAAAACACCGCCTGTGTGAAGGAAGAGTATTTTTGAGTTTTTGCGAACTGCACCGCGCTTCAGTTCTCCCACAAGCCCTGACGCTGCTTTCGCAGTATAGACAGGGTCAAGAATTATCCCTTCCACTCTCGCAAAATCGCTGATTGTCCTGACGACATTCTCATCAATCACACCGTAACCGCCCCCGTCGTAACCATCCAGAATCATCACATCCTCGCTTTTCAGAGAGAGAGAAACTCCCATAAGACTGGAACACCCGAAGGCAACTTCAAGGGTGGTCTTGCGCAGTTCTGATGTTTCTTCACCTGTGTTGACTCCAATGAGTTGGGCTTTCAAGCCGAAAGTTCTTGAGCCAACCAATAGCCCTGCTGCAGTTCCTCCTGAGCCGGTTGCGAAGAAGATTTGGTCGAAGTTTACACCGCTTCTTTTCTCGAATTCGGATATTTCTGCAGCACAATTCACATAGCCGACGGCACCAAGCGGAACCGAAGCACCGACAGGTACCCAGTATCCTCTTCTTCCTTCTCTTTCTAACTCGCTCAAAATTTCGTCTTTCACAGTATTAAGGCGTGAATAGTAGATTTCAGGTTCAAGGAATCGGATTGAGGCACCCGTTAATCTGTCAAGAATGAGGTTGCCTGTTACTTCTGCTGTTGGC
>JAOAAR010000170.1 GCA_026418755.1 Planctomycetota bacterium | reverse complement strand
ACTTGATACTCCTCAGTAACCTTTTCTACAACTGCATCCTTTGGTTTCACATATTCTATGCGTCCTTCACTGTCCATTCTCCTCTCAAAGACCGCCAAACCATTGGTAAACTTTGAGGGCACAATCGAACCTTCGTATGCTGCTGCCGCACTTAACGCCAGCATCATCCACGCCGTAAGAACTGCATCCTCATCCACTTGTCCTTTGCTCTTCTTCCACCCACTCGCAGGCTCCTTTCTGGACAACGCATAATTAGACGCCTTAAGCAGAGGCTCCCTGAGTGCAGGGTCCTTCGTAGTCCCATAAAGTTCAGCGAGCGCAAGTAAAGCAAATGAATGAGAATAAAGCGAGTTTTCAGAAACCCCACAAATTGCTCCATCCTCAGATTGAGACTTCAACAAGAAAGTCAACGCCTTCCTCACAATCCCTCTGTGGGCGCCTGTTATGTGCGTATTCCCTTCTGCTATGAATGGTAGAAGGAGAAATGCGGTCAACCCCTCCTTCTCTATCGCCGTTTGCCCGCTCACTTCGGGGACCCAATAGCCATCGGGGTTTTGCTGAGCAGCCAGATATGCAAGTGCAGCATCAATTGCCGCCGTCGCATCCTTATTCCTTTCCATCATCTTGTTCTTATCCGCAAATCTTTCCGCCAGCGGTGCATTCTTGCTTATCCCGCTGACCAACTCATCAAATCTCTTCGCTGCCTTCGAACGAGGAAACTCCCAACGCAACTGGTGTAAAAGAGCAAGCGCACGCTGATGGTCACCTTTCTGACTCGCCGCCTCCGAAGCAGCCAGCAAAGCCGTACCCTGTTCTTCATAAACCTTTATAGAATTCATTTCGCTCTCTATCAAACCTCTCCAAAAGGGGTCTTCCGTATCTTTGGCAAGTTCCATAAGAGCCGCCTGAGCACTCTCCAAATTGCCAACATCAACCTTAAACCAGAGAGATTTTCTGAACCTTTCCAAAAGCCTTTTATCCTTCTCAATAACATCCTTCAACCATTTCACCTCAGATGAAAGTTCGTCATACCTCTTGAGGGATTCCTCAAAGTCCCGTTTCTGAACATATTCACGGACCTCGTTAAGTCTCACTTTTCCTTTTATCTCCTCTGTCAGTCTTTCTATTTCTTCACGCTTCTCCTTCACAAAAGGGGTATCGGCGTAATTTTCAGAAAGAGTCTTTAGCACCTCTAGCGCCGCCTTTAAGTCGTTCTTCGTATAATACTGCTGGGCATCACCCCACTTCCTGCTTGCTTCAGCATCTCTCTGCTTTGCCTTTGCTGCTTCCTCCACCTCTTTTGCCTTTTTTTGCTTCAGTGCCTCAGACTGGCGTTTAAGCCTCTCCGAAACCACATCTTCATTGAACTCTCTCACTTCAAACCGCAGAGTGATAACATTTCTATGCCCCAGATGTGCAGCAGCAACACAGTCACATACAAGAATAGCCTCATCCGCAGATGGTGCCGTAGATGCCTCCTCGACAAGATAAATGTATCGCCCCTTGTTACAGGATAAACTTTCCGCCTCAATAAGACCTCCTTCTACAAGTTCTTCAAGCGACTGAGGTAGAGCGCCTTTCTTCTTCGTATAATCCGATAAAACAGCGGCCAGCCGCGACAAACCGCTTTTACATTTCTCCGCCTGGTTCTTTTCCTTCTTCACCTCCTCCTCCACTTCACTCGTGGGAGGTCTGACTACAACCTGGCGTGGTTCCTTCGAGAAGAGTTTGAAGAGGACAACAAAAACAACCGCACAACCAACCACAGCGATAAGCGCGAGTTCAACAGGGCGAAGTACATGCCGAGGAGGAGTAGGGGGAGGCATAGGCGGCAGACTATGTTCTTCAATCCCTCCAAGCATTGCAGGGACAAAGACTCCTTCGTTGCAGTTAGGACACTTAACCGTGCGACTCTGGTCACTTGCCTCAGCCTCAAAGACTTTTCCACACTTCCCACATTTCACTTCTATCATAACGATTGCCCCCAGATAAAACTCAAACGAGATTATATTATATGCCATTTTCACTGTCAAGCAGACTATAACCTCTCAATCGAGAGAATGAAATGAAGAGACCCTCCCCCTATTGATGGCTTAATTACCCGCGCCTCCTACCCTCTAATCAGAGCGGTGAGAGATTCATCTATCTCTTCAGGTGATGGGAACCCACCCCCCATACGACCGTAAAACCGCACAGGAACACGACCGCAAACTCCAATCTCTACATCTTCCAACATCTGCCCCGCATTCATCTCGCTCACTAACACCCCCTTTACTCCACTCTCAACTAACCGCCTCAACTCAGCATACGGAAAAGGCCAAACAGTAATCGGACGCAGCAACCCAACTTTTTCTCCCTTAGCGCGCCTCTCCATCACCACATTCTTGCAAGAGCGCGCAACCATCCCGCATCCCACTATCAACCACTCTGCATCCTCCGTTTCCATCTCTTCATAACGAACCTCATTCTCTTCAATTCTTTTATACTTCTCCTGAAGTTTCCTGTTATGCTTTTCAAGAACCCCTTCCTCAAGGAAAAGACTGCGAATAATCCTCGGTTCTCGCCCTTTAGCCCCATCAAGAATGTAATCCTTCGTTACCTGTCTTATCTCTACTTTCTCAGGAAACACAACCGGCTCCATCATCTGCCCCAACACCCCGTCAGCCAATATCATAACGACCACACGGTATTTATCAGCAAGGTCAAACGCTAGTATTGTTAACTCGACCGCTTCTTGAACGGTATGCGGCACCAACACTATATTCTTGTAATCGCCATGACCTCCACCCTTCGTCGCCTGAAAATAGTCCGACTGCGAAGGAGCGATGTTTCCAAGTCCTGGTCCTCCTCTCTGAACATTCACCACAACAGCAGGCAACTCGTCTCCTTGAAGATACGAGATTCCTTCCTGTTTTAGAGTTATTCCAGGAGAAGAAGAAGAAGTCATAACACGGGCACCTGCTGCCGCCGCTCCCAGCACCATATAAATAGCCGCCAACTCCGACTCAGACTGAATGAAGACACCACCCACCTGCGGTAACCGCATCGCCATATAAGCGGTCAGTTCATTCTGCGGCGTGATTGGGTAGCCGAAGTAACAGCGGCAGCCCGCAATAATCGCCGCCTCTCCTATCGCCTCATTTCCCGCAAATAATACTCTTTTTCCCATCAAAACTCCTCTTAACCATCCCCATATCATTTTGACAAAATTAACCACCTTCTGCAAGAATAAAGAATGGTAGTGTCAAGTTCAAGTTCTTGAGCGATTCTTACAGATTTCTTCAAACACCAAAAATCCATCCCTAATATAGGGCAACCGCCAGACAAGCCACTCACCGAAACCCTGAATCACAACAGAAGGAATTACAACCCTACTTCTTCATTTGCCTCTGCTGCTCTTGTAGCCGTTGGATACTCCAGTTCTCCAGATTCAAAGCGTGGCTTTGCGGATGCTCTATATCGTACTTGAAACTGATTTCTTCCTTCCCTTTCGCAGCCAACTTGACAACCCAGGTGAGTTTACCCATCTCGTCCTGTTCCGTCACCTTTGGCTTGCACTCTACCATTGTCACCTTCACCAGTTCTGTCCAAGAGACAGGTATAGAATCTATCACGCTCACCGTCACTTCTTGATTCTTAAAATTCTGAAGCGTAATCTTAAACGACTTGGAAAGTTTGCGGGAGGAACGGAACATAGTTGGACCTTCTTCCTGCATCTGAACCACCTTCCGCTCCACTTTCAGGTCCTTGTCCGAGCCGAAGTAGAGTTGGAAAGTCTCGTTCGGAGCAACCGCTTTCATCTCTGCCTTGCCAATAAAACTCGCCCCGACATAGGTGCTCATTTCACCTGGAAGAATGGGATACGAACTCGTGTTCGTGAGCGAAGTGCGCAGATAGACAAACTCTGAAAGCGAAGGTGTCGTCACATACTCCAATTTCGCCGCAAACTGCTCAATCGTAATCACCGATTTGTGCGGACGCCCATCGCAAGGAATAGTCTCAGGCTTCGGATTCTTGAACGAAACTGAGGTCAAATGCTGCGTCACTCCCGCTGTTATCGCACCACCTGCTCTCAAAAATCCGCTCCATTCCGCCTCGTCTTTCTCTTCCTGTTGCTGCTCCTTATTTCCAAAATTCTTCTTCATTCTGCTTTCCCATGGCTCGGGTCGCGCAGCAGGAATCTCCCCTACCACAGATGTCCCACGCGGATACACCACAACAGGCTGAAAATCGGGCATCGAGACGGATGTCGTCGGCGTCGCCGTCGAAAGTTCCAACATCACATTGTTCCAATCCTCCCCTGTGCGCTGCACCACAACACTGTAATAAACCAACTCCACCCTGTTCGCTTCAGATAGATACCTCACATCGTATGCGGGCGCCCAACTTGCCGCTGGAACCAGATATGTTACAGAGCATTTAACCTTCATCGCTGCTTCCGCAACCAGAGTGACGAGAACCGACTTCGACATTGTCGAACGCTGCCTGGACAACTCATTCATTTGCGATTGAACCACATCTATTTTGCGTTGAATCTCCCTTTGATTCTGCTCCAGTTTGAGCCGCTCCGCAGTCGCATTCTGAATAGTCTCCCGAACGAACGACACCATATCGCGCAACTCCTGTAACTCGACCTTGCGCTTCGCCGTCTCCGACGGTGTCGTCGTTGCCGCTGCTTTCGCAAATCCCCTCGCAAACTCTATTTCCGCGTCGCACGCCTCAATCTCGTTCGCTAAACGCTTCAACTCGTCGCTCAGTCTCTCATACTCCGTACTCAACTCATTCAACT
>JAOAAR010000169.1 GCA_026418755.1 Planctomycetota bacterium | reverse complement strand
AGGAGCCACTCCTTGCGCCATACTCCTCCCCCATAGCCCGTCAGGCTTCCGTCTGACCTACTCATAAGAACCACTGCAATCCGCCCTCTCTTGAAAATGTTTTGACATACTCCTCGTCCATAACTAAAATGGTTTCTACTCTGATTTCAGGGGATTGATATGTGGCATATTCTCTTAAGAGAGGCAAGACAACAGTTCAGAATGGAGCGCTCGGCTCCTCTTGTCATAGCAGTGATATACCTTCTTCTGTGTGTTGTCATTTTTTTCGTTCACTACGCCCTAGTCGGCACTCGTTATGTTGACTTGAAAGAAGCATTCGGCACATTCTGGCTCTCTATCCTCGCTCTCCAGTATTTCGTCGTCCAGATTGTCGGTGCATTGAAAATCTCTCTCAGTATTACAAGAGACCGTTCTGCCAAGCGATACGACTTCGAAATTATGAGTGGTATCAATGAGTGGTATAGCATACTCGGACGGCTGCTCGGCGCACCGCTCTTCTGCTACTTCCTCTTCGCTCTCTCAACCATATTCCCTCTCTTTTCCTATTTCGCAGGCGGAATAAGCGGTCATTCTATCCTCTCCTCTTACGCCATCTTCTTCTCTTCTACTTTCTTCTTCTATTCCTTCGCTATCTTGGCAAGCGCCGTCTCCCGCAACATCTTCAGCGCCCTCACAAGCACCCTCCTCTTCATACTCTTCTTCTACTCCCTCATCTTCTCCTTTAAACTCGGCGCGGATAAACTCTCTCTCTTTAGCCCACTTCTCCCATTCGCCTCCTTACAACAGATATCTATCCCTTCAACTCTTTCTCTGGGAGATGTGAGTATCCCCTCTTGGCTGGCTCCTTTTGCCTTTTATCTCTTCTCCACCTACTGGCTTCTGGTCTGCGCAGCCCGCTCTCTCAAACTTCCCAAATCCACAGCGCTCTCGAAACCACACGCTTTCATCCTCCTTTCCATCATCCAGTGTGTAATCGTTGCCACCTCTTCAGTAACACTTTATCCTCTCTCAGCCTCTCCTTTTATCTACCTTTCTGTCTCCTTCATCTTCCTTCTTCTCTTCGCCTTCCTCTTCATACACCCTCTTCGCACGAGCAAAGAGAACCCATACCACCACTTTATTAAAGGACTCCTTTATTCAAAAGGCCCTTATATCCCATTCTTTCTGGTGACCGTGATAACAACCCTCCTGATTCTCGTAATTGGAACTTTCAGATACCATTCCTCGGAAATAGTGGCAAGGAACGCTTTTCTTCTCTCCGTCGTGATGTTCCTCCTGATGGTGCTTTTCTTTACCCTTCTGGTGAAGTTTGTCGTCACAATCGGAGGAGAGCGAGGACGCCTCCTGGCTGCTTTCATTCTTCTCATAATGGTCGCTCTTCCCCCTACTCTCGAAGTGTTCGAGAAGGAGGATGGATACGGGCTTATTCAGGTGCTTAATCCTTTGATGGTTATTGCATCTCCGCTCAAGACATCTCTTCCTTTTAACATAAAGGTCTCGGAAGGAACGATGGTCCTCTGGGCACTCATCCTGTACGGTGTCCTTTCGCTTATTATGGCTGCTGTCTTGAAAATGTGGTGGGCCCAAACATCCTCCGAAGAAAGCAGATGAATTCCTTCTCGGTAGGCTGCGAACACAGTTGTAGAATCCGTTTTCTATTCATTAGGAAGAGCAGGCAGCGAGTCCAGAAGGGCAGAGATTGTGTGCTGGACTCCGTCAATTCGTACTTGCAAATGAAATGGGGAAGAGATAAAAGCACCATAAGCACGCTCAAGATTCGGCAAAAAATGACCATTGGTGCGGTCTATCCTGTGGCGTAAATGGAAACATGCTTGCAGTTTCAGAGCATCAGCGTATTCTTTTGCTTTCAGATTAGATGTTGAGACAGCGATAGAGTATGCTGCAGCGAGCCCTTCACATAACGCTGCGTCAGAAATAGCGCTTGGGTAACCGTGCTTGACAGAAAACGCACCCCGGTAGTCAAGGTAAGGGGACTCCAAAAGAGCCTTCTGGGCTGCAACAAGAGTGTTTGCCATAGAATAGACCACATCAAAATCAGAACTCTTCAGGTGGGGAGCAAGAACATTGGCGGATTTCATCAACCATGCGTCGATGTGATACGGCTCGGACTTGAGTCTGTGAGCGCATTCCGCAGCAAGAGCGCGATATGCTTTAACAGCGGCGTTGAGATAACGCTCTTCTTTAAAAGAGCGCGCAGCGCTTGCGAGCGCAAGAACCGCTTCACCAGGATGGAACATAACAGGAGTCTTCATCGCAGAATCCGTTGCAGGGTCATAGACGGTGTTGAATGAGCCGTCGCTGGACTGCATAAACAGAAGAAAAGATGCGAGGTTGTGGGCAACAGGGGCAAATTCTTCAGAACCTGTGACATCTTTATGGTTTGCAAGTGCCCATAAAAGAACAGCAGCGCTTCCCAATGTGGTTGCACCGTCAGGCTCTCGTATAAATGCGAATTTGTGCTGCGGGTGTTCCTTACAGACGCTTCTAAGAAATGAAAGGGATTTCTCAGCGGCAGTAAGGTATCTTCTCTCCTTTGTCAGGTCATAAACCTGCAGAAGCGCGCAAGCTGTTCCCGCTTGGCGAATGTAGGATTCGCCTTCTATGAATTTATCTGTGGCTGCATCATAGAAGTAACCGAAAAGCCCGTTCTCTTTCTGGATGCGGACAAGATAGTCTGCAGCCTCGCTAACCGCCCTCTTGACCGTCGAAGAGTTCGCAACTACCTCGACCCTGCGAAGCCGAAAGAGGGAGACAGTCTCATCTTCGGGGTAAAGATGGAGAAATGAAACGGTGCGAAACCTAACAAAAAGTGTATCCTCAGAATAACGAGTCAGAAGAAGAAGATGAAGACAGCGAGAATCTGGGATGCTTCTTGTAAGAATTTCATCGCTCATCAGAAAAGATTCTTCTCCGTTTCTCTCTTTGTTGCGGGTGAGAATCATCAGCGAGTCGAGCCCAAAGCGGATGTTCTGAGAAACCTCTTCTGCAGTTTCAGGCCGAAATGCACCCTCCACCTCCTCCACGCGAACCGCAAGAGATTTTGGAAGTTTTCGGGGTCTTGAAGAGTCTTTCTTGAGGTTACTCAGAATAACTGTAAGCGCATCTCTATAGGTTCGAGCACGAGAAAAAAAGCGGAGAGGCTTCGGCAACCCGAAGAGAGTGACAAAAAGATAATCATCAAGAGATGCTCTGAGAGAGTTGTCTTCTAAAAGTAATTTAAGTTTTTCTTCCTCGTCGGTAAGAGCGTAGATAAGCGCAGTCGCAATCGTTTTCGAGAGTGAGCCGTTTAGATTCACCTTGCGAAGTTTTGGTTTCGAAATTTCGGACGGTGCGGTAAAGGTTGGCGGGGGCTTAACCTCTGGTGCTTGAAAAGAACCACCCTGCGGCACTCCGGCACAGCCAACCAAAAACACCAGTAGAATCACTCTTTGCATAAAAATCCCCGTCAGTCCAGACGGATTGATGATACCAACTGAGACTCCAAAATGCAAGAAGAGCAGAGATGAGAGAGTATGAACCAGCAGCATCATTATTAGGAAAGTAGATGTTTCTTACTTGATTCTGCAAGAGAAAGCAGATATGTTTTAGTTGCTTCATTGTGGATTTGCGAAAAGAAAGGAAGCATTGTATGGGGAAGATAACAGTGTCGAATATCCGCAATATATGTCTTGCTGGGCATTCGGGATGTGGGAAGACAAGCCTTGCAGAGGCTCTCCTTTACGCTGCTGGAGCCACTTCGCGAAAAGGCTCACCTGCGGAAGGGACTTCCATTCTGGATTTCGAAGAGGAAGAGAAACAGAAGAAGACTACGATGAAAGGCGCAGTCTCTTTCCTTACCTGGAAGGATGTCCTTGTTCACATCATCGACCTACCAGGCTATCTGGACTTCATCGGCGAGATGATTGGCGGAATGAGCGCTGTCGAGACCGTTTTCATCTGCATAGATACCTCCGCAGGAGTTAAGGTGACGACAAAAAAGGTGTGGGACCTCGCAGAGCAGTTTGGTGCTGGAAGAGTACTCGTTTTATCTAAGATAGACCAAAACCCATCTGACCTGGATAAAGCGATAGAGGGGTTGAAGACGGCTTTTGGAGATACAGTTGTTCCATTTTTTGGGCTCGAAGGCGGGAATGTGGTTCCGCTTTTGCCGAGAGCAAAAGGGCTTGGAAAAGAGAACGAGCAAAAGGCGAACGAGGCGTTAGAAAAAGTGGTTGAGACTGACGAAGGATTGATGGAAAAATATTTGAGTGGAGAAGAGCCGAAGGAGGAAGAGGTATCAAGAGCATTGAAAAAAGCGATTATAACAAGGCAACTTACTCCTGTCCTTATGTGCAGTGCAGAGAGGGGAACGGGAATAAAAGAAGTGTTGGATTTCATAGCCTTTGGTTGCCCTGCGGCTGACGGGGGCGCCCCAAAGAGTGCCCTTAAAGGAGAAGAAAGAGTAGAGGTCATTCCTTCCGAGGACAGGCCATTTTTGGCTCAAGTTTTTAAGATAATGACAGACCCCTATGTTGGTAAACTGGCATATTTTCGTGTCTATGCCGGGAGTTTTAGTGCCGGAGAGAGTTTCGTCAATCCACGAACAGGAAAAACAGAGCGTGTGGGAAACCTGTACAAGATTATGGGAAAGGACCAGAAGGCGGTAGAGAGAGTTTCTGCAGGCGAGTTAGGTGCTATCAGTAAGGTGGAAGAGATTAGTATAGGAGACACGATGAGAGCAGCGGATGAGCCGCTGGTGCTTGAAAGGCAGAAGTTTCCTGAGCCTATGGT
>JAOAAR010000168.1 GCA_026418755.1 Planctomycetota bacterium | reverse complement strand
GGTTCTATCTCTGTCGGAACCTCCCCTGTAGTCTCCTTTACTATTCTCATCTCCTCGTCGCGGTCAGGATATGTTATGTTGACCATAAACATAAACCTGTCCAACTGCGCTTCTGGTAGAGGATAAGTCCCCTCCTGCTCTATGGGGTTTTGGGTTGCCAGAACGAAAAAAGGAAGCGGCAGGTTGTAAGTATAACCGCTTGCAGTCACGCGATACTCTTGCATCGCTTCAAGAAGAGCGGCTTGAGTCTTCGGTGGAGTTCTGTTTATCTCATCAGCGAGAAGGACATTTGTGAAGATAGGGCCTTTTATGAACCTGAAGGAGCGCTCCTTCGTTACAGGGTCATCCTGCAAAACATCTGTCCCTGTGATGTCTGATGGCATCAAGTCAGGAGTAAACTGAATTCTTTTAAAATCTAAATCAAGGACGCCTGCAATCGTTCGCACTATAAGAGTCTTTGCAAGACCGGGAACGCCTACAATAAGGCAGTGGCCTCGGGCAAAAAGTGCGGTCATCACTTGTTCGACCACTTCTTCCTGTCCGATGATGACTTTTCGGATTTCCCTAAGGAGCGCATCTTTCGCATTCCGCATTCTTTCGAGAAGTTTGACTTCCTCCTGGAATGGCTCGCCTGACTTCTGGGATACAGAGACGACTGTTTGCGCCTTCGCACGCTTTTCGTCAGGAGGAGGCACATCAACAGTACTCTTCTTACTCTCCTCTTCTGAAACTGTAGGTATCGCTTGAAACTCAAGAAGAGTCTTTCCTACTCTAATACGGTCACCATCTTTTAATAAACGCCGTCCCTCTATTCGCTCGCCGTTAACAATCGTGCCGTTTCGCGAACCCATATCCTCGATATAATAAGCGTCACCTTCTTTCACCACTTTACTATGTTGTCGGGAGACTTCGGTATCATTCAAGCGTATGTTTGCAGAAACGCTTCGTCCCACAACCGCTCCCTCGTCAAGCAATCTGAATAGCGTTCCTTTCATTTCTCCTTCCACAACAACAAGTCTTGCCATAGACTCTCCCCTCCAATCAGTGAGTCAGACAGTATGTTACTATGTTCACGCCCAGTTTTATAGAATCTTCTGGCGAAATTCCGAGGGTAAAGGGATGGCGCTCTTTTTCCCAACCGTTACCGAGGCTAAATGGGCAGAAGAGAATTCTCGTTACACCGTTCACTTCGACTCCATAGAGCGGCAAAGGAGGCAAATCTTTTTTCACCTTCTCCGATTCGTTTGTATAACTTATCCTCTCAATTTTGAATTTTGATGAATAAACAGGATGCTCCGCAGGAAGATGCTTCAACTCGGAGTCGGGAAACATCGTTTTTATGAGAGATATGAACGATTTGGTAAACCCGTCACGCGCACAACAAGAATCGGCAATCAAGAAGCCTCCTGAAACGATGTGATTCCGCAATTTTTCAACCTCTTCTTTCGAAAAAGAGAACTCGTCGTGACCTGTTAAAAATAGAAACGGATAGCGGCTGATGTCCGTTTTTTTCAAGTCAACCTGAACACGCTTAAAATGGGTAAGAGCCGGAGATGCGGTTTTGAGAGATGCGAGAAGATTTAGCGTTGCAGTTGGGTTGGGGTCCCAGTTTCCTTCATATACCAACTGCGCAAAAATGAAAGCCCCTTCTTCACTCTTCGCCTCTTCAAAGAAGACTCTTTCTTGGGCGATGAACCGCCCGAGAGCGTAGTATGAGAGGGCATATGCAAGGAGGTTGATTCCCAACTGGTCTGCGTCTTCGTATTCAAAATCTTTTGCTCCTGGGTCGTGAAACCTGTCCCAGCCATTCAAAATACCGTATTTGAAGATAAAAACGGCAGTGCGACAGCCGATGTCAACCCCTTCAACATAGGGAGGTTCTTTCACAGTATGCCTTTTCCCATCAAAATTGTATGTTACAGAGGTGATTGGAAAGTGGCTTCGAAACAATGGATGGTCACTTCCTAATCTCACTATTTTTCTGTCAGGAAACATCTTTTTCACCACTTCTTTTGCAGAATCGTAAAACTCTTGAACGCCGCAGCAGGTTTCGAAAATCACATACCCACCCGCAAGGGTAAACTTGCGTAGTTTCTCTATCTCGTCATCTTTGAAAGAGAGCGGCATATGTCCTGTCACAACAAGAATAGGGTTCTTTGCAGGGTCACTGTCGAACCGTTCAAAAGAGATTGAGGTCTCTGTGTATTCGACTCCCAACTGTTCTTTTGCTATCTTTAAAAGTCTTTTGACTGCTCCTGGGTTAGTGTCCCAGTCCCAGAACTTGTACTCTTTTCCCTCGTATGTTACGGTCCTCAAATTTCCGTGAATCAGGCGCGCTACCAGAACGGGAGGAGCGGGTTGTCTTTTCTTTTCGGTTCTTCTAAGTGGGGTTGCGGGGAGCGGAAGAGGGGGAAACGCCTCGCCGCCTTTCCGTCTCTCGGGCGTTCCTTGAGGCGGCTTAAAATCAGCCAGCAGTGCCATCGTCCAGAAGAATAAGAAGAACACAAAAAGCGATTTTCTCATCAACCTGCCTCCAAAATAGATTCCTTTTCTTTACATTAACGATTTTATCCGACATCTATTTTAACGATTCAGGATTTGATTCAGTGCGCTGATTTTTGCATAATATTTTTTTTCGGAGAAGAATTATGGATGCCTTATACGAGCGGTATGCTGATAGAGAGATGCTTGAGTTTTTCAGCGAAGAGCGCAGATATCGTCTGTGGCGCGAACTGTGGCTTGCTCTTGCCGAAGAACAACACGCACTTGGTATATCAGTAATTTCAGAAGAAGCGCTCAAAGAGATGAGAAAGGCTTTGAACAAGAGGGTTAACCTCGAGAAAGCCGCAGAATACGAAAAAAAGACGCGTCACGACATTATGGCTCACATTCATCTTTTCGGAGATGATGCGCCTGCTGCAAGAGGAATAATCCATTTAGGCGCCACAAGTTATGACATCGTTGACAATGCAGACTTGCTCAATATCCGTGATGCCCTCAATCTTCTTATTTCTCGCATCGCCTTCTTCACGGGAAAACTCCGCGATTTTGCGCTCTCATATTCGGATTTCGTGACAGCGGCATACACACATCTACAGGTTGCACAGCCGACAACTGTCGGACGCCGTGCAGCATACTGGCTCTCTGACTTCTGTCGTGACATAGAAAACCTCTCCCGTTTCCGAAGTGAACTCCGATTCCGCTCTATTAAAGGTGCGGTTGGCACGCAGTCCTCCTTTGACTTTCTCTTCAAAAACGACTCGTCAAAAGTTAAGGAGTTGGAAACAAGAATTGCAAAAAGATTCGGGTTCGACAAAACCTATTCTGTTGCAAGTCAGATTTACTCTCGAAAGGTCGATTCTGAACTGTTAGATTTACTCGCATCGTTTGGGGTGAGTGCTCATAAGTTTGCGACAGATGTGCGTCTTCTCTGTGCGTTCGGAGATTTCTTGATTCTCAGTGGCGAAGAACAGGTTGGTTCCTCAGCGATGCCGCATAAGACCAATCCTGTGTGGGCAGAGAGAGTTTGTGCGCTCTCCCGATACCTATTCTCCTTATCCGAGTATGCACGGCAAACAGCCGCCCATAATTGGCTTGAGCGTTCTCTTGATGACTCTGCTGCCCGTCGTATTTACATTCCACGCGCATTTCTCGCCGCAAGCGCCATCGTTAAACTATGCTATGGCACCTTGACATCTCTACGCCCTGCAAAAAGCAGAACCCTCGAAGAGAATTTACCTCTTCTTGTTATGGAGCCGCTTCTAATTCTTGCTACGATGGAAGGAGCAGACAGGCAAAAGACACATTCATTTCTCAAGAAAGCAGCCTCCGTATTCCGCGAAACCAACTCTATTGAATCGCTTAAATCATTCCTCAGAGAAAACCCTGCACTCAAAGAGATAGACCTTGATGATTTGCTTAAGCCTGAACGGCTTGTAGGAAGAGCAAAAGAGCAAGTTGAAGAGTTCATAAAAGGAGAGGTTGACCCTCTTCTTTCTAGATTCAAGCCATCCAAGATAGAGCAACCAGAGGTGTAGTTTATGGACCAGCGGGAAGAACTGATTCGGATTCAGAAGCGTTTGGTTAAACGATTAAAAGAAGAGATTCGCCACTATGTTCGAGAAGATACCCCTATTTTGCAGAAATATCGTGACGAATATGAACGCGAAGTTAGGAGATATGCTCGCATTGCCACCCAACGGGAGTTGATTGAAGCGGTCAAAGATTCGGACATAGTCTACTGTGGCGATTATCACACTCTTGCTCAGTCTCAGCGCACTCCTATCAAGATTCTCGAACAGGTGGTGAAAGAGCGGAAAGAGATAATCCTCTGTCTTGAAGTGGTAATGATAAAGCACCAGAAGCATCTTGACGATTTTATAGCCGGCAGAATTAGCGAGGCAGAGTTTTTGAAACGGATAGATTACGCTCATACTTGGGGATTTTTATGGAACAGATACAAAATCATCTTCGACTTTGTCAAAAAGGAGAAGATAGGTGCGGTAGCGATTAACTCCGAGCCGCGTGGAATTGAGAGAAGACTGCTCGAACGCGACAGGAAGGCAGCAGAGGTGATTGTTGGGCAGACCAAGTCTCACCCTTCCGCTCTTATTTTCGTTCTTGACGGAGACTGGCATATCGCTCAGTCGCACCTTCCATATCAAGTAGAACTACTTTTAAAGAGAGAGAAACTCACTCGGAAGACACTTACGATTTTCCAGAATGCAGAAAAGATTTACTGGCAGTTGGTGAACCGTCGTCTCGAACATCGTGTAGATGTGGTCCAGTTGTCAAAAGGTAAATAC
>JAOAAR010000167.1 GCA_026418755.1 Planctomycetota bacterium | reverse complement strand
GGTCAGATGTAGCAAACCGCTGCTACTCCTGCGGCACCTGCACCCTCGTCTGCCCATCCTGCTACTGCTTCGATGTCGAGGACGATGTCTCTTTATCCAACCTCTCAAGCGGTGAACGTACCCGCCTATGGGATTCCTGCCAGACAGAATCTTTCGCCATCGTCGCTACAGGAGAAAACTTCCGCAAAGAGCGCTCCCATCGCGTAAGACACCGCCTCTACCGCAAATACTACTACCTCGCAGAAAAATATGGAGACACCTTCTGCGTAGGCTGCGGTCGCTGCGGAAGACAATGCACCGCAGACATCGACATCTTCGACATAGTGAGCGCTTTAAGCGAAAGGTATTCCCTTACTCTAGCAGATGCAGCAAGAAAAATAGATTAGGAGGGCATAAGAATGGCACGCATATCAGTTGATATTGAAAAAGTCAAACCACAAAAGTTGTATCAACCAAAAATCGCAAAAATAGTGCGAATACAGTCCTGGACGCAAATGGAAAAACTGTTTGAGTTAGCATTCATCGACGGGAGCGAACTTGGTCATAAACCAGGCCAGTTCGTCGAAGTCTCCATCTTCGGAATAGGAGAGGCTCCCATCTCAATCTCTTCCTCTCCAACCAAAAAGGGGAGTTTTGAACTCTGCGTCAGAAAAGTCGGCAATCTAACAAACGCTCTTCACTCTCTAAAAGAAGGTGACACCGTCGGCATCCGCGGTCCCTTTGGCAACGGCTTCCCGCTCGACAGACTCCTCGGAAAAGACCTTCTCTTCATCGGCGGAGGCATCGGAATGGTCCCCCTACGCTCCCTCATCAACTACGCCCTCGACAACCGCAAAGACTTCAGAAAAATCACAATTCTTTACGGCTGCAAAAACCCCGCCGAATTCCTCTTCTGCGAAGAACTCGAAGAATGGGAAGAAAAAGCCGACTATCGTGAAACCGTTGACAGCCCCGCAGGAATGGAGTGGAAAGGTAACTGCGGAGTCATCACTACACTCATCCCACCCCTCGAGTTTGACCCTAATACAACATACGCCATCGTGGTCGGTCCCCCTGTAATGTACCGTTTCGTCATCCGCTCCCTCAAAGAAAAGAATCTCCCAGATGACCACATAATCCTGAGCCTGGAACGACGGATGAAGTGCGGAGTCGGAAAATGTGGCCACTGCCAGATTGGCCCTTACTACTGCTGTAAGGATGGGCCTGTCTTCTCATACAGCGAAATCAAAAATATTAAGGAGGCACTGTAATGGGAAAACCAAAAGTAGCCATCTACGATTTTACAGGGTGCGAAGGGTGTGAACTCCAAATCGTTAATTGCGAAGAAGAACTTCTCGACATCATCGCCAATATCGAACTGGTCTACTGGCGCGAAGCAGCAACCATCTCCCCAGACGGAAAAACCCCTGTTGATTGCGATATAGCACTCGTAGAGGGAGGTATCACCACTCCCCACGACATCGAGAGAATCCGCAAAATCCGCCTGAAATCTAAAATTCTGGTCGCCTGTGGCTCTTGTGCATCCTTCGGGGGCATAAACGCTCTCAAAAACGACCTCCCTCTCGACGAGATGAAACACCTCGTCTACGGTGACATGGCGCAACACTTCGAAACCATCCCCGCCGCACCCATGAGAAACTATGTGAAAGTCGACTATGAACTACCAGGATGCCCAATGGTCAAAGCAGAGTTCCTGAAGTTCTTCAAATGGCTTCTACTCGGAAAAGATAAATGGGAACTGCCTCGCTATTCAGTCTGCATAGAATGCAAACGGAAAGAGAACCTTTGCGTCTATGACAAAGGAATGCTCTGCCTGGGTCCTGTCACGAGAGCCGGCTGCGGAGCCAACTGCCCCTCCTTCGGCGCTCCTTGCGAAGGCTGCCGAGGACTCGTCCCCGAACCAAATGTGAACGCTGCCCTCGATGTCCTGACCGAACACGGTCTCTCTCTTGAAGACGCCATAAACAATTTGAAAATGTTTTGCAACGCAGAAAAACCTGTTGCAACTCTCCATACATGGACAAAAAAGTAAAATAGGAGGAACAAACAATGGTAGAGGTGTATATACCATATCTCACAAGAATTGAAGGGCACGGCAACATCGTCGTCAAGGAGAAAGAAGGAAAAATCGAATGCCGCTGGGAGATTCCAGAAGCACCCCGATTCTACGAAGCGATGCTGCGCGGAAAACCCTGGGACAAAGTCGCCCATATAACAAGCCGAATATGCGGAATCTGTTCCGCCGGACATACCCTCGCTTCAATCAAAGCCACAGAAGATGCGTTCGGAATAAAACCGAGTGAACAGACTTGGCTTCTGCGGATTCTCTTAAACTACGGCGAATACATCCAGAGCCACTCCCTCCATGCATTCTTCCTCGCTCTCCCTGATTTTGTCGGCGCACCGAGCGTGATTCACCTCATCCCTTCCCACAAAGAAGCCGTCCTCGCCGCCGTCCGCCTCAAAAAACTGGGCAACGACATAGCAGACCTAATTGGCGGAAGAGCAGTCCACCCCTGCTCCGCCTTCGTCGGAGGCTTCGGACGCATCCCAACCGAAAACGAACTACTCGCTCTCAAAGCGAAACTGCAAAAAGGACAACAGGACATCCATATCATGGTTGATGTCTTCGCCTCGTTGAGAAAAAGCCTACCAAACTTCGAACGAAAAACTGAGTTCATCTCACTCTATTGGAAAAATGAGTATCCCTGGATTGACGGTGATATCGTCTCTTCTGAATCCGGAGTCATCCCTTACCGCGAATACTTAAAATTCGTCCACGAGTGGGTCAAACCCTACTCAAGCGCAAAACGAGCCAAAAATGTCTTCTCTTCCTACGCAGTCGGACCTCTCGCCCGCGTCAACAACAACTTCAAACAACTACTCGACTCCGCAAAAGAAACAGCAGAAAAACTGAGTCTCAAAACCCCTTCCTATAACCCCTTCCATAGCAATCTGGCGCGCATCGTTGAGTTAGTCCACTGCATCGACGACGCCATAGCAAAAATTGACAAACTCCTCGCAAAAGGCTTGAAAGAAGAGAAACTGAATGTAACTCCCAGGGCAGGACGCGGCGTCGGTGCCGTCGAAGTTCCACGCGGGATTCTCTTCCACGATTATACCTACAACGAAACAGGACATATCTCGAACGCAAACCTCGTGATTCCAACCAATCAGAACCACGAGAATATCGAGGACGACATACGCGCCTGGGTCCCCACCCTTATAAAGCAGAAACTGAGCGACGAACAAATCGGATTCAACCTTTCGATGCTGGTGCGCTCATACGACCCTTGCGTCTCTTGCTCGACCCACTTAATCAAAGTCAACTTCAAACGCGAATAATCAAGAACAGAGAATCAAAAAACGGCACACGGAAAATTACGAGGAAAAAATGCTGCTTTTTCCGCTTCTTCGCCGTATAATCTATGCGAGGGCGAGGGTGGCGGAACTGGCAGACGCGCTGGACTTAGGATCCAGTCCCTTAGGGGATGAGGGTTCAACTCCCTCCCCTCGCAGAAAAGAGAAACCTTTTGTTAGGGAGGAGAGAAAAGATGGGGAAAGCGGCTTTCATCATCCTGGTTGCAGTGTTCGCAGCAGTCTGCGGCGCATTGGGTTGGGAACTCATGCGCGAAAAAGAACTGACCAGACAACTCAAACAACAGCCACCAGCCACCCCCGTAGCGACTGAAACCCGCAGAGACGACACAACATCAGAAACACTCAAGCGGATAGAAGACAGACTCGGGGGAATCGAGGAACGATTAAGCGATGTCGAAAAGGGATACACAGCGTTTCTGGAACGGCTCGCAAACGCAACTAATAAAATGGACGAGTTCAGCAAAAAATTAAAAGAGGCTGAAGAGAAAGGAGTAGTCGCCCCTTCAGGAGGTTTCGACCCCACAAAGATGAGTGAAGAAGAGCGTGAGAAATTCAACCGCGAAGTGGCTCGGGCGATGTTCCGCACCATTATGACTCGCGCCACGGAGTTCAAAGATGCAATGGTCAAAAACTTCCAATCACAGATTGAGCAAAACGCCGACAAATTGGACCTTGCTCCAATGCAGGTTGAAGAAATAAAAGCACTTGTCAAAGATATGGCAGATAAAGGATTCAAGAAGATGGGCGAACTCCTTCAGCAAGGAAAAGTCGACCAGTTGCGCGCCGCAGGCGAAGAACTACTGAATGAGTTCGACGAGCGAGCAAAACAGATTCTTCAACCTGACCAGATTGAGAAATGGAAAGAACTCGACCCAGAATTCAAGCGCCGTGAGGAGCGCCGCCAGAAAAAACTCCAAGAGCAAAAAGGTCAGTTCTGACAAATTACGGAGTAAAATCAATATCAGGACTGAGTGAAAGCGCAAACTCCGCCAAAAGATTCGCAGCACCTTCAAGGTCTCCTGTGTCAAGCACCTCAACCGGCGTGTGCATATAACGAAGCGGAATGGAAACAAGCCCTGTCGCAACCCCCGCTCTCGTCATCTGAATCACATTCGCATCCGTCCCTGTCGCACCAGGAATCCCTTCAATCTGTATTTTGATTCTCTTCTTCTTCGCAAGCGAGACAAGAAGTTCATTCACCTTCGGATTAATATTCGCCCCTTTGGCAACAATGGGTCCTAACCCTAACTTCGCCTCCCCTGTCTTGCCAGGGTCCGCACCCGGATGGTCAGTCGCAAAACCCACATCAACCGCTATTCCCACCTGCGGCTCAAGCCCGAATGCCACAACCTTCGCCCCTCTTAAACCAACCTCCTCCTGAACCGTCGCAACCGAAAACAACGCCGCCTTCAACCTCTCCTTCTTCTCCGCAAC
>JAOAAR010000166.1 GCA_026418755.1 Planctomycetota bacterium | reverse complement strand
TCCCATAAGAGGGCTAGATGCTGTCAAGAAGATGAAAAAGGTGGTTGTGTTTCACGCTGGAACTCAGACCAAAAACAAGGAGACGGTGACTGCGGGGGGACGAGTGTTGGGAGTAACAGCAAGCGGCGCAAACTTAAGAGAGGCGCGGGAACGGGCTTACGAGGCTGTGGGGATGCTCCACTTCAACGACATGCACTACCGTCTGGATATTGCTGAGAAAGTGGTATAAGAATAGAATCAAGAATCAATAAAGTGGTTCGGAGGATATTCTTATGGTGGAGAAAGGAAAGAGAAGTAAGACGAGATTTGAGGAGTTAAATAAGAAGGGGGGACGGCGGGAGGAAGAGGAGACGAAGGCATCTCCTACTGGGCGGAGTGATGACACGAGAATAGGGTACATCAAGGTGTTCGAGGGAGAAGAAAAGCAAGACAGAGTTTATCCTCTTGTGGGGAAAACGGTCTTTTATGCAGGGCGATCAAGCGAGGTGGACATTCCTGTATCCGATATGAAGGTTTCGAGGAAGCATTGTAAAATTGAGAAAAAGGGTAATCGTTACCGGGTTTCTGACCTTGGCAGTCGCAACGGCACCTACTTAAACGGGAAGCGAATTCGGACAGAACTTCTTTCGGATGGAGACCAGATACGGCTTGGTTTCACAGTTCTACAGTTTTTCCTTGCAGAACAAGGTACTCATATAGTCGAGTCGAAGATGAAGAAACGGGTCTGCACTCTATGTAGCGCTGAAGTTCCAGAGGCTGATATTCTTTCTGGCAAAGCGGAAGAACTGGAAGGAAATGTTTACTGTGCCAAGTGCGTCGAGTCTGTGGATGCGCAGGGAGAAGGTGATATTGTAGCGGCAACCCCGGCGGATTTGAAACCTCCTCCGCAAGAAGCGCCGACCCAAAAAATCGAGGAGAAGCAGGGGAAACCACCACCAAAACCGATACCTTACAAGACTGTCAAAGAGAAGGAGAAAAAAGAAGAGTCCATCATCGAGTACGAGGATGTGAGGAAAGAGTCAAAAGTTACGACCCGCTCGTCGCAGGAGACGGTCTATGATTTGAGCGCAAAGGAGATAGACGAGATTGATGAGATTAGTGTGCCTCCACCGAAGGCGAAGTTGCCGAAGGAGGTAGAGGAACTGGACATAGAAGAGTTGTTAGAAGAATAATAGATTGTACAACTGGCTGATATGAAAACGAGATTTGTTGTTGAAAAAGGGGGTTGGAGCGAATAGATTTATACTATTCTCTAACATAGAGCGTAGGAAGGAGGTGTTCAGTGGCGAAGATATTTTTGACTTTGATAATGGTGTTGGTGGGAGTTTCGGTTTTCGGGCAGGAACTCCAACCGGTAGGGCGAATAGAAGATGGCTGGGAATATGCAGAGATAAAGAATCCCCGCCCGACCGATGAGTTTATGAAGTTCCACCGTGACTGGCAGCGTCGAGAAATTTTCGTCGGTTCAGAGTTGCGCACCACAAGAGGCGAAAAATCCCAGTTCGAACTCGCATTTCTTGATGATAGTTTTGTTGAGATGCATCCAGGCTCGCGCATCGTTGTGAAGAAAGACAAGGATGTGGTTGTGTTGGAGATGGCTCAAGGCGGTGTAACTGTTTTCAGTGGTGGCAGGCTGATAGTGAAGACCCCGGAAGGAACCTTAAAAGCGGAGAGAGGTTTTCAGTATTCTGTCCAAATCGGGAAAGAAGGCAGAGAAGCAGAGTATGTTTCCACAAAAGGAGAACTGCTTGTTGAGAACAGGCTGGGGGTAGTTTTTGCGGTAAAGGAGGGTGCCAAAGCACTGCTTAAATATGACGAAAAGAGCGATACTTATAGTCTGCTGGTAGCGCCCGAGTCGAAGGGTGAAGTCTTCTTGCGAGGAAAAGAGGAACAGAAACTTGGCGTTGACGGCGTTGCTCTTCTGAGCGGAGAAGGAAAGTTTGTGGTGAAGGAGAAAGGTGCGCCTCCGGAAGCAGAGAAGAAAATCATCATTGGGGAGGGGCTGAAGGCAAAGTTTGAGTTTGTTTTTGTTTTTAGCGGCTATGATTACGAACAGTCTGCGGAATACAATTATTACAGAGGACAAACAGACCGTTTCGGTCTCGAAAAAGCGGAATTGATTGTCAAAGGCGAATTCAAGGATTTCCTCTCGGCTTGTATTTCTGCTGACGGCTCAAAAGACGAAATGCTGAACAACGCATATGTAGAGTTGTTCCATCCCGAGTATAAAGAGAAATTCGCTCTTCGCTTTGGTCAGTTCAGAGTTCCCTTTGGAAAGGAGGTGCAAGAAGGGGTTGAAAAACTCCTTTTCGGAGACCGTTCGCTTGGAGTGCAATACGGTTTTTGCGGTCTTCAAGGTGCACCTAATTCAAGCGATTCGGGTTTGATGTATGACATCGGGTTCGCCATTTCTGGATACTTAATCGGCAAGAAAGAGGAAGACGGTTTTGCTATAGATTATAATACTGGATTTTTCAACGGCGCAGGACGCAACAGCACGGAGAACGATTCCAGAAAGACATTCTGCGGAAGATTAGGAATAAGGCTGGCGAAATGGCTCATTATCGGCGGCTCCTACTATGATGGCAGGACAACTACAGCAAAAGAAGAATACCATCGTCGTCGCCGAGGTGCTGATATTTCCCTCCATCTCGGATTCATGAAACTGTCGGGAGAATATATCTACGCGGTTGACGACCCTCGAGTCGGAAAACATGGCAACGACACGGAATCCTTCTATTTACAAGGGCAGATGCCGCTTGGTTTCTTTGGTTCGTTCTTTGAGACTCTTTCCCTTATCTTCAGGTATGAAGTGATGGACCCTGCACTTAACTCTATTCCAGGAATCTCGAAGGACGACTGGGAGAAGGTGACAAGATGGGATATCGGTTTCAGGGTGGATATGAGTAAAAATGTTGCAATGATCCTCTTCTTCCAGCACTTAGACCAAGGAGACATCAGGTATCCGCTTGGAGTCGAAGTAGAGGAATCGGACGACTTGCTCAAATTCGTTGTCGTCGTCAAATGCTTTTAATGGGGAAAGAAACTCCAAGAGAATTTTTATCCTGAGTTTGTGTCGAGACACACCGATTAGGAGAAGCAAAATGAGTGGTTTCATCCCATTTGAAAGATTCAAAGAGATTCAGTTGCGCATCGGTAAAGTTCTCTCCGTCGAGAACCATCCTGCAGCGGACAAACTCTATATTATGAAACTCGACTTGGGAGATAAGGTTATCCAGTCCGTAGCGGCGCTCAAGCCTTACATAACAAAAGAGAATCTTGAGGGCAAACTAGTCGCAGTTGTTTGTAACCTCGAGCCTGCAATGCTACGCGGCGTGCGCTCAGAAGGAATGCTTCTCGCAGCACAGGAAGGCGAAAAAGTTGTCCTTCTGGTGCCAGAGACTGATATCGCCGTTGGCTCGCCTATAAAGTGAACTTTATTTCTCAAGGATTTTTTTGAGGTCTTCGAGAGACTTCTCAAGAGAAGGTTCTTTATCGTATTCGAAATGTTCAACCACTTCCACTCTCTCTTCTCTCGGTCTCAACTCTTTCATCCCGTAACTTCTCTTGACACTCTTTTCGCCTGTCTCGCTCTCTGCAACCTCCTCCAGCATCAAAACAAAAATTGTCCGTTTCAGTTCTCCCCCTTTCTCGTAGATTCTAAACCGCCAGATAAATCTATAACCTGGGAGAGCATGTTTAAGCCCTCTAAAAACTTTTACCGTCATACCACCGCTCTCAATCTCCTTCTCCAAAAGTTCAGGAGTCTCCAGTCCTAACTCAGCGGTCATCGCCAACGCCTGGGCATCTCTTAAATTCTCACTTAAGCGCCAGTAACGAAGCGCATAAACTATCGCTTTCAAAAACTCCTTCTCCATTATCAGAAGTTGTGCATACTGCATCGTTCCTTCAGAATCAAAAGGGTTCAACTCAACACACCTTTTCAGGTGTACAGCAGCAGTTTTAAGGTCCCCCTGTATGGCATAAATCATTCCCAACAAGAAGTGCGCGTCGGCGAAGTCTTTATTCTTCTCCAGAGCCTTCTTCGTATACTGGACTGTTTTGTCCACATCCTGCTTCTGTAAGTAGCATCTCGCAAGCGCTTGCAGAATGATAGGCTCGTCCGGTGCCTCCTTTTGAAGTTTTTCAAGTGTCTCAATCGCCTCCTCTGGTCTGCCTTCGTCCAACCCCTTGAGCGCCTTTATGAAATCGTTGTAAAGATGCTCGGGTAAGGGCGGCACAAAAAGCGCACGGCATTTAAGCGACAATTTTGCGTAATCTTCTCTTCTCATCTGAGGTGATTCCAACAGTCGTGACAAGAGTTTCACAGCCTCTTCTTTTTCTCCAGCCGCTGATAAAGAATCCGCATAACCAACTATGAACTCAACACTTCTTGCACCCAGCGAATCCGCCTTTTTGTAAAATTCCACAGCCTCTTTGTGGAGTCCGCGTTCCGCCTGGGTCTGTGCCATCTCCATATAAGGAATAGGGTCTTTCGGCAGAACTTGCGCCATCTTCTCGTAAATTTTGAGTGCCTCCTCATACTCACTCAACTCTTTCAAAGTCTTGCCGAGCCGAAAATAGCCCTCAGGGCGCGCAGGATCTATCTCAATACACTTCTGATACTCCTTTTTTGCCGACTCAAAATCCTTCTCCGAAGAATAAACATAACCTAATCCGAAATGCCCCCAGTAGAACTTCTCGTCCAACTCGACCGCCTTCTTGTAGTACTCTCTCTCCTTCTCCATGTCCATCTGGAGCCGTCCGAGGAGGTAGTGAAAAAGCGCGCTGGTAGGCTTAGTCTTTAGGAACTCTTCGTAGAGTTTGAGCAGTCTCTGATGTTGTC
>JAOAAR010000165.1 GCA_026418755.1 Planctomycetota bacterium | reverse complement strand
TTTGGCACAGAGGATGCGCTCGTTCACATAGATATGTCCGAGTATATGGAGAAGTTTAATGTGAGCCGTCTCGTTGGCGCACCGCCAGGATATGTCGGCTACGAAGAGGGTGGCCAACTCACAGAGCGCATAAGACGCAGACCGTATGCCGTCGTTCTACTTGATGAAATAGACAAAGCCCACGCAGATGTCTATAATATGCTCCTTCAGATTATGGAAGAAGGTGCTCTCACCGATAGTTTCGGCAGAAAAGTTGACTTCAGAAACACTATCCTCGTGATGACAGCGAACATCGGCGCTCATATTATCAAAGACACGGAGCCTCTCGGCTTCACAAAACGCTCCAAAGAGGTCACTTTCGAAAAAATGAAGGAAAGACTGATGGTCGAAATCGAGCGCTTCTTCAGACCAGAATTTTTGAACAGACTCGACGATATCATTGTGTTTGAACAACTGGATAAAGAGCAATTAATGGATGTCGTGGAACTTGAAGTCTCTTATTTAAGAGAGCGGCTTAAAGCATTTGGGCTTGATGTTGAGTTGACAAAGCAGGCCAAAAAGTTTCTCGTTGAGCACAATTATAACCCCGATTTCGGCGCAAGACCAATCCGCCGCTCCATCGAAAGACTCATCGAAGACCCTTTAAGCGAAGAAATATTAAGAGGCACTTTCAAGGACAAAGATAAGGTCATCGTCAAAGTCAGCGATAACGAGATTCGCTTCGAAGCGGTTGCTACTGAAAAGAAAACCAAAAAAGCGGAGGAGGTAGATGCAACATAGTCTCTCTTTCTTCTTGTTGTTTTTTGCTCTCTTGCTCTCTCCTGCATTTGCCATAGCAGAAGAGATAAGAGTAGCAGTTTATCTGAGAAGCGGGGAGCGACTGGAAGGAGTAGTTGAAGAGACTGATGAGAAGGAGTTTTTCACTCTCTCAGTCGAGAAAACACTCATCAAAGTCCCTCTCTCTGCCATCGAACGCACAGTCGAACTCGTCCGTGAACTGAAACTTCTTCTTTTCTGCCATCCAGATTTCGGGGTCGCCCACTACATCAGAGAGCGACTGGAACACGGCACTTCTCCTGACGAACTCCTTCCTCTTTCCTATCATCCTTCTGTTTCCACAAAAGGAGAAACAGACTTCGTCAAAAAATCCTCTCTTCCTCACCCTTTGAGCAGTGACATCTTCTCCGCTGAAGAGAACGAAACCATCGAACCTGTTGAACTCGACGGATACTTTTATGTGGTTAAAGTGGTTAAAAGCAGATGGGTCGAACCTCATCCTCATAAGCCTCCTCAGAAGGTAGGAGAGCAACATCCAAAAGAGGACTCACCAGAAAAACCAAAGGATGAGTCAAAAAAGGAGGAGGCGAAAGAGGAAGCGACAGAAGTGGCTGAGGGTGGTGTCACGCTCTCAATTCTTCCGTTCTCTCCAAAAAACGGCGAGGCGGAAATCCAGAACCTGCCTGAAAAAGTCCGTATTGCCACTTGCTCCATTCTGAAAAAAGAATTCCCAGATGCCCGAATCGAAGAAAAACCTTCAGCAGAATACTACATAACAGGCGAGGTTGGCGCAAAAGATGATGCCCGTTCCCTGAGATTGGTTCTTGGCTCAAACAGCCGTGGAACCCTCTACGACAGCGGACTTCAGACTCTCTTGAAAGACGAACTCGAAGAGATGCTCAAAGCGCTCCTTGAGGAACTTACAGCAAAACTGAAGGAAACTCTCGATGCAAACGCTTCAAATCAAAACAACCCAAAAGGTGGAACTAATCGAGATAACCGATAAAGTCTCTTCGGTTGTCTCCCAGTCTGATATAAAGGAAGGATTCTGTCACCTTTTTGTTCCGCATACAACCGCCGGAATCCTTATTAACGAGAACGCTGACCCCTCAGTCCGTCAAGATATAGAAGATGCTCTGTCTCGACTCGTCCCCGCTTCTGCTAAATACACCCATTCTGAAGGCAACTCCCCCGCCCATATCAAATCTTCTATTGTGGGTTGTCAAACCACCATTCCTATCAGAGACTCTCATCTTGAATTGGGCACCTGGCAGGGAATCTTCTTTTGCGAGTTTGACGGACCACGCACCCGCCAGGTCTGGGTTTCTCTCTTAAAACTCCGTTAAAGAACAGTTTCTATTGGTTGGTATGAAGAAGAATACAAGTCGAGGACCACAGTCTCGAGAAGAGAAATCGGCAAAGTTAAATGCTGCGAATGCTGATGATTCGAGAGACCGTTCTGCCTGTTGCCCCTCGACGAGTGATGACGCGCATCGTGATTCTAAGCGCCTTAGGAAGGTAACCTACTCGGAAGCCAACGCTTGTTATGTTGGCAGGCAGCATAGGCCATCTCTTGGCGAACTCAACTTGCGGGTTCAATGAGGCGTCATATTTTATGTTTAGTACCTGATAATCACCGTCGCAACTCGTCTGCCAATGAGTCTGTGATTTTGGATAACCGTCGAAGAGGAAAATGTTGGCACCAGGTGAAATCTGCCTGAATTTGTCGGAAGTAGGGTCGTCGAACCCCTTACCGTTTGCATCTGGAACGCTCAAGATTCGCGAACCATCAATCTTTGCTCTCCCAGAATAGCAAAACACTTTTCGCTGCCCCACACCGACGGAATAAAAGTTTGGCGGCTTGGAATCAAGCGGGTCATCGTAAAAATACTCAATCATTATGTCGGTTACCCCTATACAGATATCCTGTCCGCTACCATCAGAGGGCTCCTCTACATAATCTTTTCCAGAGCCAGGGTCTGCCTTGTAAAGAACATACTTTTTTAAGATGGGCATCTCTTTGTTGGAAGTATCAAGGCGATAGAGAATCAGCGCTTCGCGTTTTTTGCCCGCTACCATCGTTATTCCCTTGAAATAGAGCATGTCCGCTCTGCGCCTGGTGTTGTTGTTATCGGTGTATTCGGAACCGAAGATGGTCATAGCAGGTGTGTATTTATTGCGTGTGTCAGGAAATTCAGGGATACGGTTGTTCTTGCCCAGTCCCCACCATTTTTCTGTTTCATCAAAATGGTTGTTTTTACTCGTTAAAGCGTCTTCAAAAAACTCCATATCGTGAGTCACTTGCGCTACACCAATTTCGTTCTCAATCATATCGAAAGCAGAACGGATTCCGTGATATAGTTCAGTCGTCTCCATACAGTCAGCAAATGTTCGACGCGCTCCCGAATAAAGATAAGTCAGCACCCCGATTATGATAAGCATTATCGCAATCGCCACTATCAATTCCGTCAATGTAAACCCTCTATTCATCTTCGATTCTCCTAATCTGCATACTTGATAGACGCTTTTCTTCAACCTCTCGTTGCATCAATCTCCCTTTCGCCTCCTGATTATATACCATAACTCTTCTGTCTTCAACAGAGCAAGTAGAATTGTATAAACGGTTGCCCCCGATAGAACACACAGAATCAGTCTTGTAAGAGGAGGAAGAGATACAGTCTTGAGCAGCATTATGACAACAACCATTGCAACACAACCCAAAGAGGCTGGAATTAGGGCTATGAAACCGCTTTTTATCGAAGCACGCTCTTCCTTTCCTGCCGCAAAAACAAGAAGGATAAAATTGAGCGCAGAAGAGATACTCGTTGCAAGCGCTACTCCCCCTTCTGCGAAATGAAAGACCAACACTAGATTCATAATTAAGTTGAGGAGCGTGCAAATGGCTGTTATGAAAAGCACAGGTTTTATTCTCTCCTGTGAGTAGTAAAGTCTTGTTACTATGTGAGCCAGACAGAAAAAGACAAGTCCTAATGAATAAAAAAAGAGTGTGTCAGATGTTCTTGCAACTGCTGCTTCGTCAAATCTTCCTCGCTTAAACAGAAGAGTTATCAATTCATTTCTGAGGAGAATGAGCGCAACCGAAGCCGGCAGTGCGAGTAGAATAATCGTTCTAACTGAGCGCCTCACCAGCCATAATAGTTTGCCTGAGTTGCCTTCTTTCGCTGCTTTGGCGGCGGCGGGGAAAAGAGCGGTCGCAGCAGCAATCCCAATAAGAGCCAGAGGAAACTGAACCAGACGATTCGAGTAAAAAAGCGCTACTACACCGCCTTCTTTTGGAACGAACGCATAAACAATTAATCTGTCCGCTAACGAGTTGAGTTGAAATAGAGCCAACCCGAAGAGCATCGGCAGCATCAGGCGCTGTACTCGAACTACAGAGGGGTGCCTCTTAAAAGAAAAAGAGGGAGAAATGCCTGCCTTCCGTGCACTCACCATCTGGAGTGAGAGTTGGACGAATCCAGAAAACAGAACCGTATAGCATAGAATTATAGCGACGCTTCTGTCGTCGAAATGGAGACCAAGCCCGAAGATAAGAAGCGCTCCAATCCAGAGTGAGTTGAAGAGAGTGGGTGCAGCAGCCGGTGCAAAAAACTTGTCCTTCACATTCAGAAGAGCCCCGTAAGTCGCTACAAGACAGATGAAAAGCGCAAAAGGAAACATCCGCCAGAACATATCAAGAACAAGGCGCCATTTTTCATCAACAAGAAATGTGTTCAGCACAAGAGCGCCTGCGACGCCTGCAACAACAATCGCTCCTACTACCAGAATTACCCACCCAAAAAGAGATGCGACAAACTCTCTGCTTCGTTCACTATCTTTCTGCTGCTCGGCGAATACGGGAATGACGGCGGCGTTCAGCGCCCCTTCTCCAAAAAGCGCACGCAGAAGATTCGGCACCGTGAAGGCGGTTAGGAAAGAATCGTAAAGCAAAGATGCACCGAAAAAATATGCTGATATAAGGTCGCGCAACAATCCTAAAATCCGACTGAGTAGAGTAACAGAACTGACGACCCCAAACGCCTTCAAAAACGACATCTTACCTCTCCATTTTGCGGCTTCTTCAAAAAAC
>JAOAAR010000164.1 GCA_026418755.1 Planctomycetota bacterium | reverse complement strand
CCCTTCAAGAACAGATGCTGATGTCTCCCCATTATTGAATAGAAAAATCCTTCCTGAAGACCCTCCATCCACAATACAGTATTCAGCCCCGTTTTCAGATTTGACCACTATCGCCTTCCCCCCGAAACTGATGTTTTTTTCGTTATATGTCCCATTCGCAACAAGCACAGTCATCCCATCCTGCGCCGTATCGATTCCCTTCTGAATCGTTTTTAATGCGTCCGTCGGACTGGTTCCGAAATTGTTCGTATCGTCTCCTGTATTCACATTCACATAAATTGTGCTTCCATAAACTTTGATGTATCTCGTCTCTGTCTTAGAATCCGTATGCCCCGCAGGCCCTGTCACTTTTAATGTCACCGTATAAACTCCGGGTGTACTATATGCCCAAACAACGCTCCCAGGACTCGAATAGTGGGTTTGGTCAAAAATACCGTCCCCATTGAAATCCCAATCCCACTGCACTATGTCTCCCCATGATGCATCACTGAAAGTCACATTCGCGGTTCCGCCGTAAAAGACTGTCTGCGACGCAGTAAAATCGGCGTGCGGTAACACAACAAATTCAGCCGTAATATTCTTGTAACTGTTCATCGTCACAGTTAGCGGGTTTGTGTTTCCACTCGCATCACCACTCCACTGATAAAAACCGTAACCGCTTGCAGCAGAAGCAGTGAGTTGTAATATCGTACCCGAAGAATAGTAGCCGTTGTCCAACGGAGGCGGAGCCGTAACACTTCCACCATTTATTGGACTTATATTAATGTCCAACCTGTGTTGCACATCCCAGTTCCAGGTGATTACCGTGTTCTCCGTTATGTTGAAGTCTAACTGGGTATCAGGACCGCTCGTGGGAAGTCCAGAACCGCTCGCATTGAACCCTGTATAATAATACCGCGTCCCTGATACAGGATTCACATCAGGATAAGGAGTAATCCCACAAGTTGCAGAGATGAAAGTGTTCGGCGCATACCTGTGAACCCCTGCCGGCGGACTAGCCTCCCCATAAGCAGAATTTATAGTCAGCGTATATCCTGCTTTCTTCTTCCCTCCACCGCCTCCGCCACCCACCAGCGCAAGAAGTAAAACCCCTCCAGGTCCGCACGACGCACAGGAAAGAACAAGCACACAAGCCAACATAACAACAAACTTTTTCAATCCTTCCTCCTCCACTAACAAAATTAAAGAATTATTCTATTTGCGCGGTCTTCCAGAATCAACCATATTTTTACGAATCAAAAGACTGAACAAAGTACCATCTACGGCGCCAGTACCCGTCACCTGTGCCCTATAGTCTCCAACTCCTTTGAGGTTGGAATGCATCCTCTCCGTTAAGCACCTATACCGACAGGTTGTTGATATGCAATACCTTTATTCTGCTCAAGATATGCCCCCAGTTTTTCCATAACAACTCCTTCGTATCGCTGCCTTCATTATCTCAATGATGAGTTACCTGTTGCTGAATATGTCGCTATTATTCGCTGTCCAGTTTCAATCATCTACCAATTTGAAATTTCCTGATGAAGAGAAAAAATTGTGAACCAGAATTCATCAGAGCAGTCTAATGAGATGAACAAGGGGGTTTTGAGGAGGTGTAAAGATGAAAAGGTTGGTTGGTTCGATTTCGGTTTTCTTAGCACTGTTTCTATGCAGCGTAGTACTTGCTAACGGCGTGATTGTCATCCCGCGTGAGGAGAGAGCGCCTGACAGGCGGGAGGTGCAACAGCCGTCCGTAAAGGAAGCGCGTCTCGATGTCTCGATTGAAGGACAAACAGCGAAAGTCACCGTTGATGAGGTCTTCTTCAATCCGAACGAATGGCAGACAGAAGGAGTCTTCATTTTCCCACTTCCTGCCGATGCCTCAATAGACAACATGTCGTTCTGGATGAACGGCGTCGAGCACAAAGGTGAGTTGCTCGATGCGAATCAAGCGCGTCAGCAGTATATGGAGATTGTGCGCCGCTATTATGACCCTGCACTCCTTGAGTATGTCGGCACAAAGATGTTCCGTTTGAGAATCTTCCCGATGCCAGTGAAAGGAACTATGCGTGTAAAGTTCTCTTACACGGAACTGTTGAAGAGCGAAGGAAACTTGGTAATGTTCCGTTATCCGACGAGTACTAACAAATATTCAAGCGCTCCGATTGGGACATACATAATCAACATAAATCTCAAATCTTCTGAGCCGCTCAACAACATTTATTGCCCGACCTACGATGTCGACATTCTGAGAAAGGGTGGCAAAGAGGCACAAATCACCTTCGAGGCAAAGGAGACAAAGCCAGACAGAGACTTCATCCTCTACTATTCGATGAGTGAGAGCGCAGTAGGTTTCTCCCTCCTTTCGTTCAATGACGGGACAGAAGACGGCTACTTTATGGCGCTCATCACTCCAAAGTATATTCTTGATGCGAAGGATATACAGCCGAAAGACATCGTATTCGTCGTCGACACATCAGGCTCAATGATACACGAAAACAAAATGGAGCAGGCAAAAGCAGCCCTGTCCTATTGTATTAAGAATCTGAACGAAGGTGACAAATTCAATATCGTTTCTTTTGCAACCTCTGTACGAACATTCAGAGACGGTCTTATCGATGTGAGTAAGGAGGCAAAAGAATCCGCTCTTGAATGGGTAAATAGACTCGGCGCGTCAGGAGGAACAAACATCAACGATTCGCTTGTCAAAGCGCTTGATATGGTGAAGGACTCGAAACGTTCTCCTATGATTGTCTTCTTCACCGATGGCGAGCCGACGATTGGTGAGCAAGACCCCGTAAAACTGCTTGCCAATGTGAAGAATGCAAACAAGGCAAATGCGAGAATATTCGTGTTCGGGGCAGGCGAAGAGGTGAACACGAAACTGTTGAGCAAACTGGCTGAAGAGAACCGCGGCACAGCAGACTACATAACGAAAGACGAGAAGATTGATGCAAAGATAGCAACATTCTTCGACAAGGTCTCCTCTCCTGTTCTTTCCGATGTCGAGGTGAAGTTCAACAACATCGAGATATATGATATGTATCCTGAGAAGATAAACGACCTATTCAGAGGTGAACAGTTAGTCCTCGTCGGCAGATATAACGGTTCGGGTGCAAAAAGCGTCTCCCTCAAAGGTAAGGTTCACGGAGAAAGCCGTGAGTTGATTTACGAGGGAACATTTGTCGAGCGAGAGCGAAAGTTTGACTTCGTGCCTCGCGTCTGGGCAACGAGAAAGATTGGGTATATGCTTGAGCAGATACGCTTATACGGCGAGAAAGAAGAGTTAAAGAACGAGGTCATTAGACTTGCGACAAGATTTGGCATCCTGACACCCTACACCTCATACCTCGTAATAGAGGACACACGCCAGCCCCAAGGAGGAGACCGACCTTTGGTTGCACAGACAGCGTTAAGAAGAGGCATCGCAGGAGCGCCGGGTGCAGCAGAAGACTTGGGAAGAGCCAAAGAAGAGTTTGCAAAAGATAAGGGAGAAGGTGCGATGAATGCCGCCAAAGAGGTAAGCGATATGAAGAAGGCAGATGCACCATCTGCGAGTTTCGGCACAGGTGGTGGTCGCTCGAAAGAACCGCAGCAGACCGCTATGGGCAAATTAGCCGAGATTGTCAAAACAGTCGGCGAAAAAACCTTCTACCTAATCGACAAGGTCTGGTATGATAGCCTCTACGACGAAACGAAACACAAGGAGGTGAAGAAAATCAAGTTTATGAGCGAGGAGTATATCAAACTCCTGACAGAGAGACCTGATGTCGCCAAGTTCTTCGCGTTGGGCAAGAGCGTCCTCGTGATAGTTGACGGAAAAGCATATCAGGTAGTCGAGGAAGAGAAGAAAGAAGAGAAGAAATAAGAGACAACCCACGAAAAGAAGCAGGCAGGAGTCTTAAGACTTCTGCCTGCTTTTTTAGCACTACCTGATAGAATGAGCAAATTTTTGTTTCAGTCATATCAGGCTCTTCCATTTTGCGCCAACAATTGACCAATTTGCGTGTATAATAAGCGTGGAGGTATTAAGAATGAGAGGGAGTTTAAGTTTGTCTTCTTCATAGGTACGATTCTTTTCTGCCTGGTGTTATGCGCCGATGTTATTATCCTGACCACAGGTGAAAAATTAGAAGGGGAAATCATAACCGAGGACGAAGAAAGCGTCACCTTGAAAAAAGAATACGGCAGAATCATCGTTGAAAAGAAGTTCATTAAGTCAATCGAGCGCGAAGGAGAGAAGAGACCTGAAGCAGAAAAAAAGGATGATGAGAAAGAAAAAACAGAGAAGACGAAACTGAAGTGGCGTCTGGAACGATGGATGGAGTCCCGCAAGAATCTGGGTTGCTCAGAGTGTGGTGGTGATGGAAAAGAGAAATGCCCCCACTGTAAAGGGAGTAGACAGCAGCCTGCCGACCCTCATTCGAAAACTATGCGTGGCTGAATACCCTGGTCGCCAAGGGTGTCCTTGGCCCATGTAAGAAGTGCGACGGCGCAGGTTTCAACCCCAAATACTTCAAGACTGTTTTCTGGGAATATCGCACGAAAGCATATCAAGACGAGATGAAGAAAAAATCTGGCTCGACAGAGAAATTCTTAAAGCAGTTAGCGGAATCGTTGAGAAGCAGCAGCCACACCGACACCAAATTCACTCAAAAGTTCTCTTCCTACACAGTGAAAGAAGTTACAGTGGACGGCACAAAAGGCAGAACACTCACCCAAGTCGTCACTGATGCCACATCAGGTGCAGAATATGCCGAAGAAATCGAGTGGGTCAAAGACGGCTCCGAGTGGTATCTGAAGTCCGAATACGACAAATAAAAATGGCAACTGAATAAGCCATCTATTCTTGCGAATTCAGCCTCTCCGCTATCTCTTTCGCCCTCTTCGTCGCCGCTTCAACCGCCTTCATCACCGCCGTT